>CAZKMF010000150.1:0-2058 GCA_964553975.1 uncultured Gammaproteobacteria bacterium
GGCGCTCTGAAGACGCAACGACGCCGCATCCATGGATGCGGCGTCTTTTCATTTAACCGGTGACCGGCTTCGCGACGAATTGAATTTTCACTTTGACTTGCTGATCAACGTTGGCGACAAAGGGGACGTTCGGGATGACGAGGTTGTAGTCGGCGCGCTGCACCGAGGAGGCCGCGTCGCCCGTCAGCGTTCCGTCGGCGCCGAGCGTGGCGGTTCCATCAAACGTCGCCTCCTTCGTAACGCCGGCGATGGTTAGGTCGCCTTTGACTTTGAAGGTGAAGCTTTTACCGGCCGAGATCGCGCTCGGCATGCCTTCAAGCGTCTTCGGCGCGAAGACGATGAATTCCGTGGCAGGATCTTCCGATTTCAGGATGAAACGGCCGATCATACCGTCGCGCCTCGTACTGTCGGTTTTGAAGCCCCGCGCGTCGATCTTGATGATGCCGATCTTTGACGCCGAGGGCTTCGTCAGATCGAGCGCGATGTCGGCGCTCACTTGATTCGTTTCGCCGACGACCAGGAACGGCGAGCCGCTCAATACCTCGTTCAGACTGAAGGTGACTTTCGAAGCAGCAGCATCGACGCGATATGCTTTCTGGCCTTGGACGATATCAACGTTCGGCGTCGCGACTTGCGGTGTGGAATCGCTAGGGGGAGCAATCGGGCGCGTCGCATAGAGGAAGACACCGAGACCGAGGGCCGCGGCGACAATAGCGGCAACCGCGATCTTCTTTGCGTTCGAGGACATGCAATCGTGTTAGATGAACGAGAAGCGATGATACGAACGACGGAACTCGGGCAGGGATCTTACAGCGCCGAGAGGTCGATGCGTTCGCTGATGCGAATCTGCGCGACGAACTCGGGAATATGGCTGACGAGGATCATAGCGCCTTGATATCCATCCAGCGCCTTGGCGATGACCGGAAGGTGGCGGAAGTTGATGTGGTTGGTGGGCTCGTCGAGAATCAAGAGGCCCGGACGCATGAGCATGAGTCGAGCGAAAGCCAAGAGGCCTTTCTGGCCTTCGGAGAGCTGGCCGATCTTCGTCGCAAGGGCCTTGCCGTCGAGCAGGAAGCCCGCAGCGGCCGAACGCAGGTCGTGCTCGCTCTTTTCGACCATGGCGTCGTAGAGGCTGTCGTAGCCCGTCTGGTTGAAGTCGAGCGTCGAAAAATCTTGGCGGTAGTAGCCGACGACGACCTCGGGAGAAACATGCACGCCTTCGGCGGTGCCGGAGGCAATTTTTTCGAGCAGCGTCGTCTTGCCGATGCCGTTCGGACCGGACAAGAGGAGATGCGAGCCGCGGCGCAGATCGAGGTCCAAATCCTTCAAAACCGGTTCGCCGTATTTGACGATACCGACTTTTTTGAATTCGACGATCTTACCGCTGAACTCGTGCTCGAACTTCTGGCAAGGAATCTCGAAGTCGCGAATCGTGCGGTCCTCCTGGCGCACTTCGACCATGCTCTCTTCCGCCTCTTCGGCGGCTTCACGCATGCGCTTGGCGACGGAGCGGAGTTTGCCGCCCTTGTGTGCGAAGACTTCGGCCTGCTCGCGCTTTTTGCGGATTTCGGCTTCGGCGCGGGCGTTTTGCTGACGCTCGCGTTCGACGCGCTGGGTGATTTCCTCAACCACGTTGAAATAGTTGCCGTCGTATTGCTCGACTTTGTGGGTGTGGACGTCGAGGTAAAGAACGCCATCAGTGAAAGCATTCAAGAATTCGGCGTCGTGGGAGATGACGATGACGGTTTTGTCGTAGGTCATCAAGAAGCCGGTCAGGTGTTCAATGCCGGCCTGGTCCAGGTTATTCGTCGGCTCGTCGAGCAAGAGAACGTCAGGGTTTTGAATCAAGGCGTAGGCCAAAAGTAGGCGCGCCTGCTGTCCGCCCGAATGCGCCCGCACTTTCTTGGTGAGGTCCGTCGTGAAGTTCACGGCTTCAAACACGTCGGCAATGCGCTTATCAAGGTTGTACGGCACTTCAGCGAACGTCGAGGCGAAGAGATCGCGCACCGTGGTGTCGAGCTGCTCCTGCGTGAAGACCTGCTTGGCGATGCCGATGGT
>CAZKMF010000151.1:0-5029 GCA_964553975.1 uncultured Gammaproteobacteria bacterium
CGCGGACTCGAGCACGAGCGGCTTGAAGTGATGAAGAGCGTCATCGGCGAGCTCGAACGCGAAGAGATCGAACGATTGCTTCAAGAATTGAAAAACTAGTATGTCCGCAGCACCCAGACCGCAGGAGGAACCGCTCGCCGCACCCGCGCCGCAAGCGGAGGCGCCGCAAAAAGCGCCAGGCGCATGGAGCGCCGAAGGGCTGTCGCTGAGCGAAACGGAAACCGCGTCTTTTGAAAAGGGTCGCGAGAATTTTGGCGCTGAAAAACAGGAAAAGGACGCGCAAGTCGTCGAAGTCGCGGAAGAGTTTACGAAAGCCAACGATTCGTGGTGGCAGAAAACGAAAGCCGCCTTCAGCAAGGCGAAAAGTTGGGTGAAGAACGAGGAAGCGATCAAGAAGCTCGACGCCCAAGTTCTCGCCGCGAAAGAGGCGTACGCGAAAGAGGCCGAGGAAGCGAAAGAAGAGACGCGGAGGGAGAAGTACGTCGTGGACCGCAAAGAAACAATCGCCGAACGCGAAGCGCAGAAAGCGCGTCTCAAAGACAAGCCGAGCGGGAAAATGTTGTCCGATTTTTACGCGTACGAGGACCGAATCGGCGAACAGGATGAATTTGGCAAGATTGGTGATGTGCGTTTTAACGAGGATACCGGAGAATTGCGCGTCATCTACGCCGGGAACAACGGCTCTCTCAAGAAATTCCCGAGCGGCCTCACGATGCGCGTCATGCCGGGCGGCAAGATCGAAACGCTCGAAGGCGCGTTTGTGATCAAAAAATCGCCGCCGGAACTAAAAGTCGTTCCGCCGCCCGACGAAAGCGTCGATATCGACGTTTCCGATTTGGAAGGCGAGGAAGAGGAAGAACCGATTCTTTTGACGGAGGAGATGAAAAAACCGACGTCAGCCGCCGCGCCTATTGAAGCGACGCCGTCAACGATGAGCGAACGCGTCGACGCGGCCATGGCAGCGGAAGACGCGGAGGAAGCGGCAGACGAAGAACCTATTCTTTTGACGCCGGAAATGCGCAAACCGGACGCGAATGCGGAAAAAGAAAAGATGAAAAACGATCCGCGTTACAAAGGCCTCTTGGAAGAGAAGAGTTTGGCGTATCTCAAAGCGAAAGACGCAGCTTGGTTCAGAAAGAACTACAGCGGCGAGGTCTCGCCCTCTGGCTACTTGATCGACGCGAAGGGCCAGGAGACCAACTTCTTGCCGAGCCAAAACATTTCAATAGGAATCGTGCAGGTTGAAAAAGAGGCTGAGGAAGCGTATCTTCGAGGCGACACGACGACATGGCCGACGAAGTGGGCGCAAGAAAATAAGCCCCAGATGCCGTCGCAGCCCGTTGAAGAACACATGGTTATCGAAGAGACTCCAGCCGGAGAGGCCACGGAAGAAAAACCGCAAGCCGCGCCGGCGGAGACGCCGGTAGAGAAGGTTGAAAAGCAGGAAACACCGTTCGAGAAACTCGAAAATGGGATGGAAAAGGCTGCAGCCAAGGCGTTGGAAGCCCCTGAAGCCACAGAGAGTCCGAAGACCTACGGCGCGAAAATCAACAGATTATCCGTTCAGAAGGTTCTGCAGTTTTTCACCAAGGCCGGCGTTCTTTCCAGCACAGAAGCAGAAGCCGTCAGAGTAAGATTGGAAACGGATTCTGAGGGCTTTAAGACATTGCGCAAGAAGTTGTCAGAAACCGTGAAGAACTCCAAAATCGAGAAACCATGACGATTCTCGACCTTCTCCTCATTCTTTCCGTCTTCGCCTTCGTGCTGGCGGGTTTGTGGTTCGGGTTCGTCCACGCGCTTGGTGCCGTGGTTGGCATGGTGCTTTCGGTGCTCGTCGCCGGCCGCTACTACGACGCCTGGGGCACTGCGGCCTCCGGCATCTTCCTCGGCAACGTCAACCTGTCGCGCACGATCATGTTCCTCGTGCTCATGATCCTCGTGAACCGCTTGATCGGCATTCTCTTCTGGCTGATCGAGAAGCTCTTCAAGATCGTTTCGGTCATTCCGTTCATGAAGACGTTCAACGCGATCCTGGGCGGCGTGCTCGGTTTTGTTGAAGGCGTCTTGGTCGTCGGCGGAGCGCTCTACATCGCCGCGCGCTATCCGATATCCGCCCACTTCGCTTCATCACTTACCGCCTCGAACGTTGGTCTCTGGTTACTCCAAGCCTTCGGCATTCTCGTACCGCTCCTGCCGGAAGCGGTCAGGCAATTGAAGGCGGTGATCTAAGGTCATTCCCGCGAAAGCGGGGACCCCGTACCGTAAAAAAACCAGACGTGGTATTTTCTTTTTGAACTGGATTCCTGCTTTCGCAGGAATGACATACGTTTATGTTAATCGACACACACTGCCACGTGCATTTCAACGCGTATAAAGACGACATGGACGACGTCGTCCGTTCTTGTCTTTCCGAAGGCGTGCAGATGGTCACGATCGGCACCCAAAAGGACACGAGCGCGAACGGTATCGCCCTCGCGGAAAAATACGACGGCGTCTGGGCGACGGTCGGGCTTCACCCTTCCCATATTTTTGAGGGCTATCACGACGAGGGCGAAGTGCAGTTCAAATCCCGCCATGAGACATTTGAACCTGACTACTACGGGAAACTTTTGCAGCATCCGAAAGTCGTGGCGGTGGGGGAGATGGGGCTCGACTACCATTACGAGTACGAAAACGTTTCTTTGGAAGAAATGAAATCCAAGGAGGCGGCGACGTTCGAATCTGGTGCCCGACTGGCGATCGCGCACGATTTACCCGTCGTTATCCATTGTCGCGATGCGCACGATGATCAGATCGCGCTGATCGAGAAAATTTGGGGCGCGTACAAGGAGGGTGAACCTGTGCGGGGCGTGATTCATTGTTTCACCGGCACGAAGCGCGACGCGGAGCGCTATCTGGCGCTCGGTTTCATGCTGGCGTTCGGCGGAGCGATCACGTATCCGCCCCGCAAGTCCGATATCGCGGCCGGCAAGGAACTGCTGACGGACGTCGTGACGTGGGCACCCCTCGATCGTATCGTCGTCGAGACGGACGCGCCGTATCTCACGCCTGTCCCGCATCGCGGAGAGCGCAACACGCCGCTGCACGTGAAGCTCGTCGCGCAAAAAATCGCCGAACTGAAGGGTCTTTCATACGAAGAAATCGCCGAAGCGACGACGCGAAACGCGCAAAGCCTTTTTAGAAAAATGCGCTGATCCATGTATCTCCTCGCACTGACGATCGGATACGGTCTCGCCTACGTCGGGCTCTGCGCGCTGTTTCCGTATTTCTTTGAAAACGCCTTCCTGAAACCGGGCGCGATTTCAAAAAAATCCCTCGCGTACATCGTCGCGTTCGCCTGCATTGTTTTTGTCGTAAGCGCCGGCATCTCCGACATGGAGTTGAGCAATCGCGTGCTGCACGTGTTCGGTGGCGGCTTCCTGGCCTTTTTCATTTGTTTTCTGGCGGCGCGCGACAGCCGCGTACGGATCCGGCGTTTCCAGTTTTTTCTGTTCAGTTTTTTGATTGTTATCGCGCTCGGCGTCGCGAATGAGATTCTTGAGTTTTTTCTCCAGAACTATTTTCATTTCGGTTTCACGCGGAACGTCAACGACACCTGGCTGGATTTAATCAGCAACGTCGCCGGCGCGCTGATCGCGTCCCTCTGCCTGCTGCTCTTTGTCCCAAAAAGCAAGACGAAATGACGCCGCGTATGCCTCGTACGTACGAGGCGCTTTTTCTTTAAAATGCGAAGATTAGCCCAATAATTTCACCCACCGTTGACGTCGCTCGGAAACGCCTGTAGTCTGGCGTCGTCTTGTACCTATGGATAAAAATGACGGCACGCACGCCTATTACCTGTTCGGTCTCCGCATTGTCGGCGACTTTGGCGTGACGATCGCTGCTCCGGCCGTGGCCGCGGCCTGGATCGGTTCGAGACTCGATGCGTCGTGGGGAACGAAACCATTCGTCCTCTTCGCCTGCCTCGCGTTTGCCTTCGGAGTCTCCGCCCTGATCATCAGGAAAAAGGCCATCGCCTACGGCGCCGAATATCAGAATCTCGTGAACCGCTATGACCATCCCGCCGATCGCCGCTGAACCGATTTTTCACTTGGGATCGTTTCCGATCACCAACTCGCTGATCAACGCCTGGATCGCCGTCGGGTTGTTCATCATTTTTGCCGCTTACGTGCGCGCCAAGCTCACGAGCGGAACCCCCAATCGTTTTCAATCTGCCGTCGAAGGCCTGCTCGAATTCCTGCTCGGCTACGTCGATCAGGTCACGCAGGATCGCGCCAAATCCAAAAAATTCCTACCGCTTGTCGGCACGCTTTTCCTTTTCATCCTCGTCTCCAACTGGTTGGGCGCGGTGCCGGGCGTCGGCTCGTTCACCCGCACGATTATGCTGGAAGGACACGTCGAAGCGGCCCCGATTTTCCGTCCGGCCAACGCCGATCTGAACCTCACCTTGGCCATGGCGCTCCTCACGGTCGTCGTTTCGCATCTCGTCGGTATGATCACCGTCGGTTTTTTCACGCACTGGAACAAATTCATCGCGCTCGGCACGCTCGTGAAGAGCTTCAAAAAAGGCGGCGTCAACATCATGGTCGGTATCGTCGAAACCATGGTTGGCGTAATCGAACTCTCGGCGGAAATCGCCAAGGTCGTTTCGCTCTCGCTGCGTCTTTTCGGAAACATTTTCGCCGGCGAAGTCCTGATCACCGTCATGTATTCGCTCGTGTCCTACGTCGTGCCGCTGCCGTTTATGGCGCTCGAGCTCATCGTCGGCGTCATCCAAGCGACCGTTTTCTCGATGCTGGCGCTCGTGTATCTCACGATCCTCTCGCAAAAGCCGCATGGAGACGACGACGCTCATCACGAAGACGCTCACGCGAAGGCGCACCCCGCCGAACAACCCGCCAGCGCTTCCTAAGAGGAGGCCTTCGGTCCCCGACGACGTCGGAGCCCGAACTCTCACTCTTAGCCCGGTCTGTTCAGCGACGATAAACCCCAACCCCCGTCGCCCTGAAGGACCCACTACGGTATGGAC
>CAZKMF010000152.1:0-14484 GCA_964553975.1 uncultured Gammaproteobacteria bacterium
ATCAACCTTGAATTGATCTACGCCGATCTAGCGACGGTCGAGAAACGCATTGAAACGGCGAAGCGCGCGCAGAAGGGCGGCAAGGATCGCGACGGGGAAATCTTGCTCGCGGCGCTCGAAAAAACGTTCGCAACGCTCTCCGCCGGCAAACTGGCGAAGGAAACGGAATTCACCGATGACGAAGCGCTGGCGATGAAAGAAACGCAGCTGCTGACGATGAAACCGATGCTCTATGTGCTGAACGTCGACGAAAATCAGCTCGCTACGGGCTTCAAACTCGACTTCTTGAAACCGGATGAACAGTTGCCGATCTCGGTGAAAATCGAATCGGAAATCGCTTCGCTCGCGCCTGAAGAAGCGAAGGAATTCATGGCAACGTACAGCATGACCGAATCCGGCCTCGACCGTCTCATCAAGGCCGCCTTCGCGCTTCTCGGACTGCAGACCTTCCTGACGTCTGGTGAGATTGAAACCAGGGCGTGGACGATTGCCAAGGGCACGAAAGCGCCGCAGGCCGCGGGCGTGATCCATACCGATTTCGAAAAGAATTTTATCCGCGCAGAAATCATCAACTGGAAGGACTTCGTCGAATTGGGCGAAGCCGGCGCGCGCGAGAAAGGCAAGCTCCGCACGGAAGGAAAAGATTACGTCATGCAGGATGGCGACGTCGTGCACTTCCGCGTCGGCGCGTAGAAATTAAAAAGGCCCGGTTTCCGCGAGGCGGAAGCCGGGCCGTTTCGTACTAGAGCTGATCGACGACGATGCTGGACTCGAGGTCCTGCACGTTCGCGTTCTCGATCCGCTGCGCGATGCGCTCCTCGAAGAGCGAGGAGACCGCGTCGATCAGCATCTGGCCGATCGGGTAGGCGCGCACCTCCTCGGCCGCCTTGAGCAGGTCGAAGTCGGTTCGGATCGGGTCGTGGATGATCGCGAGCTGCAGCAACAGGTCGTGGATGACCAGCTCGGCGATGTCCGAGTTGATCAGCGTCTCGCGCATCAGGAGCAGCATGTCCTGGTCGCCGCGGTTCTCGGCGTTCGCGCCGATCGCGACGATCAGCGCCGACGGAATCGCGTAGACGACCGCATCGGTCTGCGCCACGTAGTCGTAGGACGACGGTCGTCGCACGAAGAAGTAGCGAGCGCCGAGGATCGGCAAGTCGCGCACCTTCTTCGCCTTCGCGTCGCTCGACGGCGCGGCCTTCGCGCGCGGGTCCCGCGACGTTCCCGTCGGGTTCGCGTGGAAGACGGGCATGAGCGGCACGTGCGTCTGCGACGGGCCGGGGATCATCTGGATCGAACCGGCGCGGAGCATGTAGAGGTGGTCGACGACGGAACCTCGGGGGATCAGACGATCGCCCCGCTTGAGCTCCAGCCGATCGGCCACCGCGTGCTCTCCGGCGCGCGCGTGGTACTTGCCCCAGCGGCTCTTGGGAAGCCTCTCGCGAATTGCGACCAGGGTCTTCTCGTCGAAGTGCGCTTGCGAGTCTTCGCTCATGGTACGCCTTTCCTTGCAGGGATGAGCCTGCTTTTCACGATGTTCAACGGTCAGAACGCCGGCCCGAAGGCCGACGAACGCCTGACCTTAGCCTAAAACTGCCCAGATGTCAAGGTATGTATAGATAAAAACAAAACTCCCGAATGTGGGTTCGGGAGTCTGTTTTTTATGATGGGTTGAAGCGGAAGCGGTAGATATCGCGCCCAACTTTTTGGTCGGGTCGCTTGTACTGCATGCCGGTCGAGCTCTTGAGGTTCAGTGTCGTCACGGCCGTGCCGGGCAAGAGGCCCTCCGCGCGGAATCCATAGTCTTCGAGTTCACGCAAGATGTTTACGTGCTTGTTGCCGAAGAAGGGGAAGACGAAGACGACCTTGGCTCCCGGCTTCAACACTTTGGCAAAAGCAGCAAAGGCGCGGCGGTAGAGACCCATGAGTTCGAGGTACTCAAAATGGATCTTCTGATCCGACTCGCCGCCGCGGAGCGGAGGGCCAAGATACGGTTCGGAGACGATCGCGCCGACGGACTCTTTCGGCAATTTTTCGGGAAGGAATTTCACGTCGGAAACGAAGAGATTCGCCTCACCTTGGATGTGGCGTTGCGCTTTAATCCAATCCAAATTTTTCGTCGTGTCGGCGATGGCGCGCTCGCTGATATCGGAGCCGATCAGCTTTTTGAACCCGAGCGTCGCGGCTTCAGTCAGGATCGTGCCCGAACCGCAAAAGGCGTCGAGCAACGCTTCGTTCTTCGGCGCGGAAGCAAGGTTGACCATCATGCGCGCGAGTTTCGGCGGCAACATGCCGCTCTTCGCGTCGGCAGCCGGACGTCCGAAGTCGCGTTCAGAAAAATCTTCAAAAGCTTGGACGGCCATCGTGCGCGCGATACGCACCGCGCCTTGACCAACGAGCAGTATGATCTCGCCGCCCTTTTCGATCAGGCGATTTTTATCGACCTGCACGGACGTGAGCGCCGGAGCTTCGTTCAGCACGACACGAATTGAGCGGCCGCCTTCCTTCAAACGCTTTTTAAGCGTGAGTGAAAGCGCTTTCAAACCCCGTTCGAGCGCGTAATAGGTTTTGTTCGGGACGACGTCGAGCGAGTACAAGCTCAGGCCGAAATCGAGAGACGTCGCTCCGAGACCGTTCAACACCGTGAAGAGATCGTCCTCAAGATTTTTTTCGCTCGCGCCCAACACCTCCGCCATTTTGATCGAGCCGCCAAGTGAATGGAAAAACGCCACGTCGAGCTTTTTCGACGTTTCCGCGATCATGACGGAGGGCGAGTAGAGGGCCGTGCGCGCCTCGAAACTGGCGTCGGCGGCTTTTAAGGCTGCGACGAGCTCCGCGCTCGAGAGACCGGGCTCACGCCCGAGGACAAAGGCGTACTTCATATGACGCTTCAGTGTAGCGGATATCGGCCTCAAAGTCAATCGGAAGCCGTCGACGGCTTAAACTTGACAAAAAGCCGTTTTTACAGTAGAGATTGCCCTCAGGAGGGTACATGTACGCAGCACAGCAGAAGTATCGGCAGACCCGGTACGGATGCACACCGAGAACGAAGCAGCCGCCGGACCTGGGAAAGGTCATCAACGCGCTTCGCAGGCAGTCACAACAGCGCCTGGGGATCCCGAGCGGAAAGAACAACATCCGCGCGATCCTCGCCCGTGCCAGCCACGAGTACGCCGAGCGCGTGCCCGCCGACGAGCTGACCCGTTTCCTGCTGAACACCGGCATCCTCATCGAGGAGTCGGAGGACGGGAAGCTTCACTACGACGGCGAGCGAGCCGACGAGGTGCTCGCCTGCTGTGACGCAGTGCGCGAGCCCGAGCCGTCGGACCCCGAGGAACGTCTCAAGGCGCTTCGCGGGGAAGATCCGCGAGCCGAGGACGAGGGTGACGAAGTTCCCGAGGCTGCGTCTCCAGAAGAGGAGCTGCCGCCCGCGGAAGCGCCGCCGGAAGTGGAGTCTGAGCTGGAGTCCTTGTCCTTTGAGGAACTCGAGCTCCGCACCCGGCCGGCAACGGTCGTGGAGGCTGCTCTTTCCGTGCTGTCCGAAGGCGATGCGCCGACCGAGGACTTCTTGCCGACCAGCGAACCTCCGTCGATCGAGGTGTTGGCCGCCGAGGTGGTCCCGATCTCGTACGCGTTGTACCTGACCGCCGTCGAGGCGAATCTGTGGAAGCGCGTCTGCGATTCCGCAAGGAAGATCGGTCTCGGCGCGTGGCGTCTGGCCGTCCCCGCAACGCCCGAGCTGCTGCACGAACGCTGGTTCGGCAGTGCGACGGATCACAGCGAGGACGAGTACGACTTGGCACTCCGACGCTTCATCGATCACAACGTGATCAAGGAGATCGGCGCCACGTCACGCGACCAGAAGACCTACCTTCTGTCGTTCGACCCTGCCGCCTGTCGGGTGATTCCGATCGCTGCCCGTGAAGAGAATCTCGTCACCCACGAGCGTCTCGACGCGATCCGCGCGATCCAACAGGGCCGCGAACGCACCGCACTTCACGCTGAGATCGGCGAGGAGTATGGCATCGTCGTGATCGAGGATGGTTGCGAGATCGTCTGCTTGAAAGGCTTCGAGCGCTACGCGTTCGTCACGCCTGTCACGCAGGTCGTCTCGCCTCCGAAGCGGACGCCGCGTCCGCCTCGCGTCATGACGCCGCCGCAGCGGCCGCTCAGGTCATCGTCGTTGCCCGTGACGCCCAAGCGGCTCCAGGACGAGACCGACGCCCGCTTGGCCGTCCTCCGCGACGAGCACCTGAAGACGATCGCACGCGCGCAAGCGATGATCGATCAGTCCAAGGCCAGCATCGACGCGATCGACGCCGAGACGACGCGCCGTGCGCAGGCGGCCGAACGCCTCAAGGAGGAGAAGCGCGCCGCGCTCCAGCGGCAGCTCGCGGAGGTCCAGCGCCAGCTCGCCGAGCTCGACAACCCCGCGTAACTCTCTTGCGTCTTTCAGGAGCCTGTGATAGGCTCCTTTTTGCTTACAACAAGGGCCACGTGGCCCCGATAATACAAGCCTTTTCCATCGGAACCAGCCCATGTTCCGGGAAATTCTATTAATCTATGTCCCGCTACGAACTCCTCTACATCATCCCGGCGACCTACGCCGAGACGGAGCTCCAGCCGGTGATCGACGCGATCACGAAAGCGTTGACCGGCCTGGGCGTCACGATCTCTCGCAATGAGATGGTCGGGAAAATCAAGTTGACCTACCCGGTCGACCACGTGCGCTACGGTTTCTACGTCCTCGTCGACATGGATATCGATGCCGCGAAGATCTCCGAGCTGAACGACGTGCTCCGCCTGCACAACGACGTGCTGCGCCACAGCCTGATGCTCAAGGATCCGAAGGCCAAACCGGTCTTCAAGCTCAACGCCATGGAAGAAATCGACCGTGAAGCGCCCCGCCGCGGCGAATCCGCCGAGCGCGCGACGCGCGACCGTCAGGCCGCCGCCGTTCCGAAGGCCGCTGACAAGAAGGTCGAAGTGAACATGGATGAGGTCGAGAAAAACATCGACAAGATCCTCGAAGGCAAGATCGTATGAACCTCAACCGCGCGCAGCTGATCGGCAACCTCACGCGTGATCCGGAAAACCGGACCACCCCGAACGGACAGACCGTTTCCACCTTCGGCGTCGCGACCTCCAGCACTTGGAAGGACGCGTCCGGCCAGAAACAGGAACGCGTCGAATTCCACAACATCGTCGCTTGGGGCAAGCTTGCGGACATCTGCAAGCAGTACCTCGGCAAAGGCCGCAAGGTCTTCGTGGAAGGTCGTCTGCAGACGCGCGAATGGCAGGGTACGGATGGCGTCAAAAAGAACCGCACGGAAATCGTCGCCGACAACATGATCATGTTGGACAAGGCGCCGCAGGGTTCCGCGAATGCCGGCGCTTCCTCGTGGACGCCCGCGCAGCGCGAATCCTCTCCGGTTCCGGAATTCGCCGCTACCGCCGCTCCTGTCGAAGAGGAAATCAAAGTTGAAGACATTCCTTTCTAAACTATGCCTCCCCAGAAAAAAACCCCGCTGGGACAGGAACGGCACTGCCTGTTCTGCGTGAACCAAATCGACGTCATCGATTACAAGGACACGCAGCTCCTGCGCCGCTTCACCTCGTCCTACGCCAAAATCGTTCCGCGCCGCCGTTCAGGCGTCTGCGGTTGGCACCAGCGCAAGCTGGCCAACGCCATCAAGAAAGCCCGCGTCCTTGCGTTGATGCCGTTCGTCATCAAGTAAGACACAAAATCCCCCGACGCGAGTTGGGGGATTTCTGTCTATGGAACACCGTTGGAAACAGCTGAAGAACTCCGCGCATCTCCGGAAGAATCTGGAAACGCGCACCAAGATCATCTCGGCCATCCGCGCGTTTTTTGACGCGCGCGAGTATCTGGAGGTTGAGACGCCGCTTGTCGTCGCTAAGCCGGGCATGGAACCGCACCTGGAACCGTTTCAAACGACGGTGCGCGATCCGTTCGGGAATCCTTACGAAGCTTTTTTGATTACGTCGCCAGAATACGCGATGAAGAAGCTCTTGGTCGCCGGGTTCTCGAAGATCTATCAGATTACGAAGTGCTTTCGCAACGGTGAGGCGTTTGAAGGTCGGCACAATCCGGAGTTTACGATGATCGAGTGGTATCGTACCGGTACGGATTATCGGGGGATCATGGATGACACCGAGGCGCTCGTGAAGCACGTCGCCGAGCGTGTGCTTGGGAAGAAGGAAATCACTTGGCGTGGCGCATCGATCGATCTGGCGCAGCCGTGGGAGCGGCTGACGGTACGCGATGCGATGAAAGCGTATGCGCACGTTGATCTTGATGCCGCCCTCTCCGACAAGACAATTTTGATCGATGCCGCTGCCGCGCTTGGTCACGTGTTGCCTGCCGACGTTTCGTGGGATGACGCGTTCTTCTCGGTGTTTCTGAATGCCGTCGAACCGCATCTCGGCGCGACCCAGCCGACATTCTTGCACGAGTATCCCATTTCTATGGCGGCGCTTTCAAAGCCATCCTCTCGTGATCCTCGCTACGCCGAACGTTTCGAGTTGTACGTTGGAGGTCTTGAACTCGCGAATGCCTACACGGAGCTGACGGACGCAAGGGAACAGCGGCGACGTCTCGAAGAGGAGCACGCGCTTCGCGCGCACCTCGGACGGATCAGGTACGATCTCGACGAAGATTTTGTCGCCGCTCTCGAGGAAGGTATGCCAGAAGCCGGCGGTATCGCTCTCGGCGTCGACCGCCTCGTTATGTTGCTCTTGGAGGAAGAAGATATTCGGAACGTTACGACCTTCCCGGCCGACACGATGTTCGTTAAGCCGGCAGCAGGGGACGGCCAGGCTTCTCCGCGTGAGCTTGGGGCATCCTAAGACCCCCTTTACCTAATAGATGAGAGCAACTATACTTCCCGGGAAGTAAACAAACGCTATGCCTTCCGTAAACGAAATCAACAAGGAATCCGTCGTGATGTTTAAGGACGAGCCCCACATCGTCGTGGAGTTCCAGCACGTGAACCCCGGTAAAGGTGGTTCATTCGTCCGCACGCGTTTGAAGAACGCCCGCACCGGCAAAGTCTTTGAAAACACCTACAAGGCCGCCGAAACGGTCGAATTCGTCGATCTCGATCGCCAAAACCTCCAGTACACCTACAATGACGGCAAAAACTGGTACTTCATGGACCAGAAGTCGTTTGAGGAAATCTTCATTCCGAAAGAAGTCCTTCTCGAAAAGACCAACTACCTGAAAGAGGGACAGGAAATTCAGGGTTTCTTCTATAACGGCGAGTGTTTGAACGTTGTGCTGCCGAAAAAGATCGTCCTTAAGGTGACCGAGGCCTTCGATGCCGTCAAAGGCGATTCGTCCGGCAACATCTCGAAAGAAGTCACGCTCGAAACCGGTTACAAGATCATGGTGCCGATCTTCATCAAGGAAGGCGACCTGCTTTCGATCAACACCGACACGGGCATGTACGTCGAACGCGCCAACCAGTAGACAAAACGTCAAAAATCCGCTAAAATGATAGCGGATTTTTTGTTCTTCATCGTCATCGTATGGTATCTCCCATCGACGTGAACTGGCTGGCGATCGTGGTCGCTACGGTCAGCACTATGGTGCTCGGCATGCTTTGGTACGGACCTCTTCTCGGCAAACGCTGGATGAAGGCGATGGGCATGGACCCGAACATGATGATGGATAAGGCAAAACGTAAGGAGGGGAACAGGGCCATGATGAAGATGGTCCCGCTCGCGTTCCTCACGGCCTACGTCTTGGCGCATTTCGTCGATTACACCGGATCTGTCACGCTCAGGGACGGTGCGCAGTGTGGTTTCTGGATTTGGCTCGGCTTCCAGGCACCGCTCATCCTTCAGGGCAGAATCTTTGAGAACAAGAAGATGGAACTGATTTACATCAACGGTAGCTATCAGTTGGCTGCGCTCATGCTGCAAGGCGCGATCTTGGCTTCGTGGGCGTGAACCCGTAGAACTCTCATACGTACATGGTAAAGAAATCACGACCACTGCCGAAGCTGAAAATACGACGAGGCCTGAGCGGCCTCGGTCTTATTTCGCTTGAAGACATCAAGAAGGGCGCGTCCGTCGTCGAATACACGGGTGAGTTGATTGATGACCCGGAAGCGGACCGTCGCTCCAATCGTTACATTTTTGAAGTCAGAAAGAACGTGAACATCGACGGTTCGTCACGGAAGAACGTGGCACGGTACGTGAATCATGCCTGTAAACCGAACTGCGATTACCGTATCAAGGGCGATAAAGTGTTCTACTACGCTCTAAAGAATATCAAGGCGGGTGAGGAACTGACGGTGAATTACGGCAAAGAGTATTTCGACTACTTCATCGGCCCAAAAGGCTGTCGATGCGGAGCGAAAAAACACGCGGGCGCGATCGTATGAAAAACCCGGCACGTGCCGGGTTTTCCTTTTAGGCCGCTGCAGCCTCTTCGACTTTCGCGCGGTACTCCGCCTCCTCGACGGCGTCCGCCGCGTTGCCGGCGTTTACTTGTTTCATGACGAGCTCGCGGACCGCTTTCATCATCTTGGGGTTCTCCTTCAGGAAAGCCTTGGCCGTTTCGCGTCCGACACCGAGTTTCTCGCCGTTGAACGTGTAGGAGTTACCGTTCTTCTGGATCACGCCGTGGAGCACGCCGGTATCGAGCGTGTCACCGGAAAGCGAGATGCCTTCGTTGTACATGATTTCGAACTGGGTCGTGCGGAACGGGGGAGCGACCTTGTTCTTCACAACCTTCACGTTCACTTGGTTGCCGATGACGCGCTCTTCCTTCTTGAGCTGGGCCGAGCGGCGCACTTCGATGCGCATCGAGGCGTAGAATTTCAGAGCCGTGCCGCCCGTCGTCGTTTCGGGGTTACCGAAGACAACGCCGATCTTCATGCGGATCTGGTTGATGAAGATAACGCAGGTTTTCGTCTTGGAGACGATGCCGGTCAGTTTGCGGAGCGCTTGCGACATGAGGCGCGCCTGGAGACCCATGTGCGAGTCGCCCATTTCGCCTTCGATTTCCGCTTTCGGAACGAGTGCAGCCACCGAGTCGACGACGATGACGTCGACGGCACCGGAACGCACGAGCGTTTCCACGATATCGAGCGCCTGCTCGCCGGTGTCGGGCTGCGAGATCAGCATATCGTTGATCTTCACGCCGATCTTCTCGGCGTAAGCCGGGTCGAGTGCGTGCTCGGCGTCGACGAAGGCGGCGAGACCGCCCATTTTCTGGACCTCAGCGATGACGTGCTGGGCCAACGTCGTTTTACCGGAAGATTCCGGTCCGTAGATTTCGATCACGCGGCCGCGCGGCACGCCGCCGATGCCGAGCGCGAGGTCGAGAGACAAACAGCCGGTCGGAATCGCGTCGACCTGCATCTTCTTGGCTTCGCCAAGGCGCATGATTGATCCGTCGCCGAACTTGCTGCGAATTTGACTGATCGCTTCTTCCGTTGCTTTGAACCGTTCATCAACGACACCCTTTGCCATACGTTCTCTTAAGAAATGAATGCTTAGACATCTTACGCGTTGCGTCCTTTCATAACCAGAAACGCGATGTCAACATTGTAGATGAACAAAAGGCGAACAGGGCAAGCGGTATCTGTGGACAAATACCGTGCTGCCGAGTCCGCCCTTTGTGTACGGGGTTTTTCTAGGGGGCGATGGCCGTATCGCTCGCGCTTTCAATTTCTTTTGGCGTATCGATCACGACCTTGAGAACGATCTGGTTCTCTCTTGAGTGTTTTTTCTTGGCGATCAAACGGAGGTTCGAAACGCCGGAAGGAAGATTGAGAATGTCCTTGAACGAACCGTCGGCGTTGATGGCGATCGGTTCGCCGTTGACCGAGAGATCGACTTCGCGCTCCGTAACGCCCTCAAGCACAACGCGGCTTGTCGGGAAGACTTGGTCGTCGTGCGGGGAGTAGAGCGTCACCCTCGGCGCTTTCAGAATGCTGCGCACGGAAAAAGCGAAGTAGCCGATGATGCCGACGAAGGCGACGGCGATCAAGACGGATTTGAAGAGGATGGGCGCGCTAACGAGCGAGCGACCAGCGACGAAATTGATCGGGTGCCGCGTCGTCATGGCGCCGGCACCAGCGGTCATCTCCTTTAAAAGATTCTCCGAGGCCGTTTCCGGTTCCAATCCGTAATGAGCGGCCAAGACCTTCACGAACTTTCTGGCGTAGACGGATTCGGGGAGTTTCTTGAGGTCGTTGGTTTCAAGCGCGGCGACGTATTTTTTGCCGACGTGCGTGATGCGTTCGACGTCCTCGATCGTTTCACCGCGCTCTTCGCGCGCGGCTCGAAGGACTTCGCCGATCGTGCGATCGTCGAGCTTCTTTTCTTGGAAGGCAACCATAGTGGGCCTAGACTACACCTTCCGCCGGATCTTCGCTATCGCTTGTTTCTTCGTCGTCCAATACCGACTCGGCGCCTTCGGGGCGGGCCAGCAAAATATCGCGAGGTTTGGCACCGTCGCCGGGGCCGATCACGCCTTTTTCTTCAAGCAGATCAAGAATGCGGGCGGCGCGGGCGTAACCGATCTTCATGCGGCGCTGCAGGAACGAGGCTGAAGCCTTGCCGGCGCGCACGACGATGTCCTGTGCTTCTTGGAGCAGCGGTTCGTCGCTGCCGCCGTCGTCGTTAAAGGTGACGCCGTTCGACGTGTTGCCGAGACGATCGACGATCTCGTGCTGATAGTCCGGCGCGTCGAAGTTGCTCTTGATGAAGTCGGTGACTTTTTTAATCTCGGTGTCGGAAATGTACGTGCCCTGCAAACGTTTCGGCTTCGAAAGTTCTGCGGACGTGAAGAGCATGTCACCGCGGCCGACAAGTTTTTCGGCGCCGAGCGAGTCGAGGATGGTGCGCGAGTCGGTGCCCGATGCGACGGCGAAGGCGATGCGCGCGTTGAAGTTCGCTTTGATCAGACCGGTGATGACATCGACGGACGGACGCTGCGTGGCGAGAATCAAGTGGATACCCACGGCACGCGCCATCTGCGCCAAACGGATGATGCATGTTTCAACATCTTTGCCGGCGCTTGAAACCATGAGGTCGGCGAGTTCGTCGATGACAACGACGAGATACGGCATTTTTTCTTCGGCCGCCTCGTTGTACGAGCCGATGTCGCGCTTACCGTAGCGGGCGAGCTGCGTGAAGCGGCGGTCCATTTCGCCGATCGTCCACTTGAGCGCGTTCAATGTCTTCGCGACGTCAGTGATGGCCGGCACGAGCAAGTGCGGAATGTTGTTGTAGGCGGTGAGTTCGACGCGCTTCGGGTCGACCATGATGAAACGGAGCTCGTCCGGTCCGTGACTATAGAGGAGCGAAACGATAATCGAGTTCAAGCAAACGGTTTTACCGGAACCGGTCGAACCGGCGACGAGCATGTGTGGCATCTTCGCGAGATCGGCGAGCCACGGTTTGCCGGCGACGTCTTTGCCGAGCGCGACGCGAAGCGAGGCGTTCGAAGAACGGAACTCCTGCGACTCCAATACTTCGCGAAGGTTCACGATAGCTACGGCTTGGTTCGGCACTTCGATACCGACGAGCGACTTGCCCGGAATCGGCGCTTCAATACGGATCGGGTGCGCAGCGAGCGCGAGCGCCAAGTCGTTGTTCAGCGCCGTGATGCGATTCAGCTTGATGCCGTCGTGCGGTTTCAGCGTGAACTGCGTCACAGTCGGACCAACGGAGACTTCTCCCATTTCGGAAGGCACGCCGAAGTTTTCGAGCGTCTTCTGAATGATGTGTTGATTGCGGCCAATGTCGCCGGATGTCGGCTTCATCGATTTGTTGTTCAACAAATCAAGCGGCAGCGTTACTTTGCGCCAGACTTTTTTCTTGATCGCGCCTTCCATGTGGCCCTCGGCCATGATCGGCTCGGGGAATGTTTCGCCGCCGTCGTCCTTCACTTCTTTCGCGGCAAACGTCGGCTTGCTTTCCGTCGGAATCGGAGCCGAAGCGCCGATCGTGCCGCCGTTGTCCTCTGGCTTCTTTTTCAGAAACGCGAGGAACGCTTGATGCGGAAACACGACGCGCTCAAGCGACGTTTTGAAGAGCAGCAAGATGGCGGCCAGAAGTCCGCCAGAGATAACGATGGTCGCGCCCCAGAAGCCGAGGCCTTGCTCCAAAAGGTAGCTGATCAGCATGCCGAGATAGCCGCCGCCCGTTTCCAGATTTTTTCCGAAAACGATTTCTTCCGGGCGTGCCGAAAGAAGATGGATCAGCGACCCGAGCATCAAGATGAAGAGCCCGGCGCCAAGTTTGCCGGCGGCATCGAACGTTTTCCAAGCGCTGCGCAGGCGGCCGACCGTGATGAACAACAAAAAAGCCGGCAAAAGGGGTGAGAGTCTGCCGAGAAGTTTGTGGTTGAAGGTATTGAGATACGTACCGATCACGCCCGCCAGCCCGAAGGCGGAAAGCGTGAAAAGAAGCGCGGTGATAAGCAAAAGAATCGTGACGAGTCCGCGCTTCGTATCGTCGCTGATGACCAATGCTTCGAGTGCCGGTTCTTTCTCTTGATTCTTGCCTTTCTTACCGTCTCCGTTCTTCCGTGATTTTGGTGGCATGCAACCGTATATTTACAGGCCCATTGTAACGTAAAAAAAAATCCCCCGAAAGGGCGGGTAAAAATACAACCGCCGCCCACGCATGAGATGCGGGGCGGCGTTCTGAGACGACGTGAGGTGATCAGCTCTCCGGGCTGGCGGGCTCGGAGGGCTCGAGGGACGGAGCCGGCTCCACGGCGGGCGGGATCGGCTCGGTGAGCGCGACGGGTGGGGTGGGCGGCGGCTCCACGGCGGGGACCAGCTTCTTCAGCTGATCGGCGATGGTCCGCGGGGTCGAGTCCGCCTTCTTGCCGTCGGAGGCGGCCTTCTTGGCGGCGGCCTTCTCGGCCACGAGCTCCTTGAAGCTCTTGGCCTTCACCGGCTGCTCCACGGTCGTGGCCTCGGACGCGGCGGGCTCGGTCTGAGCCTGCTCGTCCTTGGACTCGTCCGTGGTGTCGTCGGGGTTGAGCCCGGCGGCGCGCAGCAGGTTGTCGACGAGGTCGGCCTCGGCGCGCTTCTTGCCGCGCCGGCCCTGGCCCTGCTTCGGCCGTCGCGCCTTCCGCTCGGCGTCGATCTTCTCCTGGAGATCCTGGTGGAACCCCTTGAGACCATCGCGCACGCCCTTCAGGAAGTCGATCCGCGGAGCGAGTCCGCCGACGACCTCGACCTTCGGGAGGATGCTGAGCAGCTCCCGGAGGACGTCCATCTGAGCCTGCTGCTCGAGTGGGTCCCGGAGGACCATCTCGAACCGCGACTTGCGGGGCGCGTTCTCGTCGGCCTTGTCGTCCTCGATGAAGACCTCCGTCTCCGTCTCGAGGATGCCGTAGAACTTCCGGAGCAGCTCGCGCAGCCCCGGGGCGATCCACGAGCACTGCTTCGACTCCGCCGTGCGGGCGAGCAGGTAGGCCTCCATGCCGGCGTCGAGCGCGATCGACTCCGTCCGAGCTTCCTCGAAGACGGGCTCGTCGCGCTTGATCACGACCTGGGCCGGCTGCCCGTCCTCGCGGCGGAAGCCGCCCTGGACCTCGGCCGAGAGCCGGAAGCGCAGGACGTTGTCCCGCTCCTTCTCGACGGTCACGCGGACCTGGGTGCACGCCTTGTGCTTCTTCCGGTCCTTGCCCGTGAAGTGGAACCACACCTCGTGGTCCTCGACCCCGTAGCCGGAGCCCTCCAGGCACTTCTTGGTCATCTCGGGGCTGCAGTCGTACTGCCGCCACCGCAGGCCGACACCGAGGAGCTCGTGGGCCTCCTGCTCGGTGAAGTAGATGCGGAGCGTGGGCGACTCGCAGTCCTCGTGGACGCGAAGCTGGATGCTGCCGGGGACGAGGGGCTTCAGGATCAGGGTACGGATCGCGGGGTTCATGGCTCACTCCTTGGCTGGCGGATACCGACCGAAGTCGGCAAGATATGGGATTGGCAGTCTCCCACGGGTTGGTCCTTTCGGACCGGTGAAAGTAGCGCGTTGTCTCCGAAGATGCAACAGGCCGACTCTGTGATGAGCCGGCCCGTCTTTCCGCGGATGATTTGGAGGCGTTGGTGGCATAGTCGCCGAAGCGGTACGCCTTGCGAACTCGCTCGGAGGAAGGTTCCAGCCGGAGCCGGAAACATCCTTCGAAGGCGAGCTCGTCCCGTCCAGCCTTTGACGGCTTTTCGGAATAGCACTCCTCCAAGTCATCCAGGGAAAGGGGCGGCCCGCGTTGGCGGGAGATCGTTCCACTGACAGAACTGGAGGGTTATGGTTCGCCGTGCGCCGAAGCGTAGCGTTCCGCGGTCGGACCTCATGAGCGTTTCCAGCCGGAGCCGGAAAGGCACGTAAGGCGTCGCCCGTGTCTCGTACGCTGACCGAAGTCGGCGTCGAAACGAACCCACCATTTCTTTCAGGGGAAGGATCGTTCTAACCGAGCAGTCTAGCACAGAA
>CAZKMF010000153.1:0-8919 GCA_964553975.1 uncultured Gammaproteobacteria bacterium
CCCGTAACGTCGAAGCCCGGAATACTGCGTCCGCTACCGACGTATTTTCCGTGCGCGTCCTTGCCGACCGCGATGACGGGACGAAAATGATCGTCGACCAGTTTGGAAGCGACGAGGCCGCAAAGCGCCGCCGGCCAGCCGTCGCCCGCCACGACGATCGCCGAAGCGTTCGCTTGATCAGCCGCGAGAAGTCGCGCCTCAATTACGATTTTTTCCGTGGCGCTCTGACGATCTTTGTTGTGGCCATTCAACACTTCGGCGCGCAAGAGCGCATCAGCTTCCGTTTCGGACGTCAGCAGGGCAAAAGCGGCATCGGCGTGTTCCATGCGTCCGGCGGCGTTGATCCTCGGCGCGATGCGGAAGCCGATCGACTGCGCGTCGAGCGCTTCGTCGCCGCGTTTCACGCCGTCGATCAACGTCTTCAAACCGAGGCGCTTCGTCTTATTCAGCACGCGCAAACCGTAATGCACGAGCGCGCGGTTTTCACCGATCAGTTTTCCCATGTCGGCCACCGTCGAGATTGAAACCATGTCGAGCAACCACTTCTCGTGGCCAGTCGGAAGATTTCCCTCTTTCCAAAGCGCCTGGCATAGCTTGAAGGCCACGCCGCCGCCCGTAAGGTAGCGGAACGGGTAATTCTCGCCTTCGCGGAGCGGGTGCAAAATCGCGTAGGCCGGCGGTAGTTCCGGAGGCAGCGTGTGATGATCGGTAATAATCGTGTCGATACCGAACGTATTCGCCAGCGTGATTTCCTTGCCGCTCGAAATACCGCAGTCGCAGGTGATGATCATCTTCACGCCGTCCGCTCCCATTTTTTCGATCGCCGGCGCGTTCATGCCGTAGCCGTCTTTCTCGCGATGCGGCAAATATACCGATACGTCGGCGCCGAGCGTCTTCAATGTCGCATGTAAAATGACGGAACCGGAAACGCCGTCCGCATCGTAGTCGCCGTGGACGATGATTTTTTCTCTCTGCGCAATCGCGGTCATCAAACGATTAACCGCTTTCCGCATGTCGTTAAAAAGGAAGGGATCGTGCACGTCCTGCTCCCAAGAAGGCTCAAGAAATCGTTTGGCTTCTTCGGCTGTGCGAATACCCCGCCGCCAAAGCAGCGACGCCAAAAGCCGAGGCTGTCCGAGCGTCTCGGAGGCCTCGGCCGGTACGGGTTCTTTCATCTTCCAGCGCTTGCTCATGCCCACATCTATTCAGACGCGGGCCGAGGTCGCAAGCGCGGGGGTGTTAATAACCGCGGAGCGACCATGAAACGACCATGGAAAGCACCACGAAAGCACTGAGCACGGTCCAGGCGATTTTCATCAGCTTCTTCTTACGCATAGCTATTTCGCTTCGTCGCGGCGTTTCAAAACGGCGATAAACGCTTCAGGCGGAATATCGACGCCGCCGGAGGCGAGGCCCATCATCTTCTTTTTACCCTTCTTTTGCTTCTCAAGCAGCTTCTTCTTACGTGTCACGTCGCCGCCGTAGAGATAGCCGGTGACGTCTTTGCGGAACGGTTTGATGCGTTCGGAGGCGACGATCGTGCCGCCGATCGCGGCTTGGATTTTAATTTCGAACTGCGTCTGTTCGATTTCTTCTTTCAAAATTTCGCAAACGCGCCGACCGATGCGCGTCGCTTCGTCCTCGTAGACCATCATCGAAAGCGCCTCGACCGGCTGCTCGGCGACGAGGATTGTCATCTTCACGACGTCGGCCGGACGATATTCGATGAATTCGTAGTTGAGGGAAGCGTAGCCGGAAGAGACGCTCTTCAGCTTGTCGTAAAAGTCGACCAAGATCGCGGAGAGCGGCGCTTGGAAATGCATGATGACGCGCGAACCGACGACGTCGTCGACGGACGTCGTTTCCGCGCCCGTCAGATATTCCATTGTCTGGTAGATGCCGCGCTTGTCGACGACCATGCCCATGACGCCGCCGATGTATTGCTTCGGCGTGACGATATCGACCTTGACCCACGGCTCGCGAAGACCCGCGACACCGCTCATGTCCGGAAGTTCTGACGGCGACTTGATGATGATGCGCTGGCCGCTCTTCATGTCGACTTCGTAGGCGACGCTCGGGACGGTGACGATCAAATCCAAATTGTATTCGCGCGACAAACGCTCCTGCAGGATTTCGAGATGCAGAAGACCGAGCAAGCCGCAGCGGAAGCCGAAGCCCAGCGCGGAAGATTGTTCCGGCTCGAAGACGAGCGAGGCGTCGGAGAGTTTCAGCTTGAGCAGCCCTTCGCGCAGACGCTGGAACTCGTCGCCTTCCTTGGGGAAGATGCCGGCGAAGACCATCGGCTTCACCTCCTTATAACCGGGCAGTTGCTGCACGCCGCGCGCTTTCCAATCAGAAACCGTGATCGTGTCGCCGACGCGGACGGCCGAGATGTCTTTGTGGCCGGTCACGATGTAGCCGATCTCGCCGGCAGAGAGGGAATCGGCCGCCACGAACTTCGGGCGGAACCAGCCGACTTCGAGCACTTCGTTTTGCGCGAGCGTGGCCATGAGCTGCGCCTGCACGCCGCGCTTCACGGAACCTTCGACGATGCGCACGAAAGCAACGACGCCCTTATATTCGTCGAACACCGAATCGAAGATCAGCGCGCGCAGCGGTTTTTCGCTTTCGATTTTCGGGGGAGGAATGCGGGCGATGACGGCATCGACAACATCCTGAATACCCTGACCGGTTTTTCCTGAGGCCAAAATGATTTCTTCTTTTTTACAACCGAGGAGCTGGATCAGTTCCTGCGACGTCTTTTCGATGTCCGCCGCCGGCATGTCGATCTTGTTGACGACAGGAATGATCTCGAGGCCTTGCTCGATCGCGAGATACAGGTTGCCGATCGTCTGCGCTTGCACGCCTTGCGTGGCGTCAACCAAAAGAATCGCGCCTTCAACGGCCGCGAGCGAACGGGAGACTTCGTAGGTGAAGTCGACGTGTCCGGGCGTGTCGATCAAGTTCAGGATGTACTCCTTCTCCCCCTTCTTATAATCCATACGCACCGGCTGGAGCTTGATCGTGATGCCACGCTCGCGTTCCAAATCCATCGTGTCGAGCAGCTGCGTCTTCATTTCGCGCTTCGAAACCGTGCCGGTAAATTCCAAAAAGCGATCGGCCAGGGTCGATTTCCCGTGGTCGATATGGGCGATAATGCAGAAATTGCGGATTTCGGGCGTCATGATGGGTTTACGCTATCAAAAAACCCCGACCGTTTCAAGGGTCGGGGCGGAGGCCATCAGACGAGCTCGTCGAGATGCGCGATGATGTTCACGGTGGCCGTCTTCGGATGCGTTCTGCGGAAGCGGTCGAGTCTCGCGTGCATGCGGTCGGCGCGCGCGAGATCGTCCTCGTTCGCCGGGTCCAGGCACCTACGAGTGAACTCGGCGGCTTCCTCGACCGTCCGACAGCCCTCGACGGCGCCGGCGCGCGTGTGCGGCAGCGGGAACTTGAGATTCGGGAGCTTGGGGAGATAGCGCGCGTCCAGCACGTGGGCCGAGGGAATGCCCCGTAGCGCGGCGACCGTGAGCTCCGTCGAGGCGACGGCGAGCACGAGATCGGCGGCACGGGCCACCGTCTGCGTGTCGTGCTCGACAGTGTCGAGGTACGGAAGCCCGGCGGCGTCGAAGATCTCCGCGTAGCCGGCATCCGTCGTCTGATCGCGCGGATGACGCCGCACCGTGAAGATCGGCTTGCGGGCCCATCGCAGCGGCGCGAGCGCCCGACCGAGCTCCTTGATGAGCGTGCCGTTGTCCGGAGTGCCCATGAAGACGACGAGCGGCACGCAGACCATGAGCTTCTGGCGCGCGTCGGCGCGAGCGCTCGGCAGCTCGTGCAGGACCGCTTCGAAGACCGGCTGGCTCGTGGTGTAGACGCGCCGATCGAGCTCGGGGTGGCCGCTCGAGAAGTCCTCGAGCGAACCGCTGTCGATGCAACAGATGCAGTCCGGAAGCGCCAGACGATGCGCCTTGAGCGCGTCGAAGAGCTTCTTGGACTGCTGGTAGTTGTCCTCGACGTAGAGCATCGGGACGCGCGGACAAAGCGCCCGAGCGGCGATCTGCAGATGCGGATCGGAACAGGAACTGGTCGTCACGAAGGCGGCGGGGTGCCGACCCTCCTCCCAGCCCGAGAACGCCGCACGCGCGGGGACCGACGCCCAGGCGTTCGGATCGAAGTTCTCGGCGACCCAGCCAGCGATGAGCGCCTCGGGCACCCAGCGGCCGCGCGGATCGGTCAGCATCGCGTTCACGATCGGCAACAGGCCGTTCAGGTCGCCGGTGTCGCGCATGAGGAACTGGACGCGACGACCGTCACGGACGGTCTTCGCGAACGTCACGTGACGGACGCTATCCCAGGAAACGTTCGGCGTTTTCAAAGCGCACCTCCGAGTCGATGGTCAAAGAGCATCCGCAACCTTGCGGACGCAAAAAAATACCACTTTACGCGCCCGAAGTCAAGACGCTAGACGCCGGTTTTTCTTCGCACCATGCCGATCATGGCGGAGAGTTCTTCGGATTTCAAAAGTGCGAGGACGATTAGGTAGGCGGCAAGACCTAGCAGACTCGCGTACGAGGCCTCCAGGAACACGGAGCCGAGGCTGCGCACATCGATAGAGCGCAGGCCCGGCTCGATAATCCGCGCCGCCACGTAGCCCGCAACAACGGCACCGGCCACGTATTTGCCGGTGGCGCGAAGGATGGCTTTGCCGTCGAGACGTCCGAATTTTTTTCTGAGAATGAAAAACAGCAAGGCAACCTGCGCGAACGAAGCGACGGAAAACGCCGCCGTCAACGCGAGCACGCGCACGTCATCGACGCCGAAAAGATACAACCAAAGATGCGCTGTCGTTCGTCCGCCGGTTTCCGCAAACCAAGATTTCAAAGCGAAGGTGACGGCGATATTTACGGTCATCGCGGCCGCCGAAATAACGACCGGAATCCAGGTGTTCTTCAAGGCGTAGAAGGCGCGCGCCAAGAGCGGCGCCAAGCCTTGGAGCGCCAGCGTGAGCACGGCGAGCGCGAAGGCGCCGGCGGTGAGACGCGCATCATTCCAATCGAGCGTCTTCGCACCGATCAGGACGCGGACGATCTGAAATCGCAACACAAAGGCCATGGTCGTGAGCGGCACGAGAAAGAATAGGATCTGACGGAACGTCACGGAAAACGTCGCGCGAAAAGACGCGCGATCGCCGCGCGCGGCCGCTTCGGAGAGCGCTGGAAACGCTGCCATAGCGAACGGAATCGCGACGACGCCGACCGGCACTGCACCGATGTTCATCGCCAGATTAAAAATCGCAGGCGCGCCCACGCCGAAGGTGGTGCCGATCGCCGTACCGATAAACTGGCTAAGCTGCGAAATATCGATACCAAAAATACGCGGAACGAACAGACGTCCGACCTCGCGCACACCGGGGTGTTTCGTATCGAAAACGAAGTGCGCTCTCCAACCGAGCGCGACGACGGCCGGAACTTGCACCAGGAAATGCAAGAGCGCCCCAAGAATCGCGCCGTAGGCCACGCCGACCACGCCGAACGGTTTCGAGAGGACAACAACGCCAAAGATGATTGACGCGTTATAAAGGAGCGGCGCGAGCGAAGCCGCCAGAAAGCGCTTGTGCGCGTTCAAGACGCTCGTGAGTACCGCCGAGAGCGCGAAGATAAACGGTGAAAGCATCATCACGCGCGTCAGCGAAATAGTTTCAGCGAGTTTTTCACCCGTGAAACCCGGCGCGACGATCGGCACGAGTTTCGCCGCTCCGATTGAAAGCAGGAGACACAGCGCGCCCATCACCGTTCCAGCGATGGTGAGGATGCTGTTCGTCATCTGCCAAGCGTCCTCGCGCTCGTCTTTAGCCAGATATTCGGCGAAGACCGGAATGAAGGCCACGGAAAGCGTGCCTAGGATCAAGAGAGCAAAGAGGAAGTTCGGGATCTGAAAGGATGCGTAGTAGGCGTCGAGCGCGTCGCTGACGCCGAAACGCGCGACCAGCAAACGGTCGCGAAACAATCCGAGCACGCGCGAAAGCACGGAGCTTACGCCGATCAAGAGCGCCGCCCCGGCGATCGTCTTCGATTCGCGATTGAAGCGCGCGAACATCATGCGAATGCAGCTACGTCGCGGGCAATCATCCCCTCCTCGTCCGTCGGCACCACGAGCGCCTTTACCTTAAACGGTTTCAGCCACTTCATAATGCGCGCGCGAATATCGTCGGAACGCTCACCGATGCCAGCGGTGAAAACGACCGCGTCACAGCCACCCATGACCGCCGTAAACTGGCCGACGTATCGGACAACGTCGTACACGAACATTTCAATCGCCAGCTTCGAGCGGCGATCCCCTTTCGCGGCCTTGGCGAGCACGTCGCGCATATCCGTCGAACCGGCGATGCCGAGCAAGCCGGATTTCTTGTTCAGGAGTTCATCGACCTGATCGGGCGTCATCTTCAATTCGCGTATCAGCCAGAGAGGAATTTCCGGATCGATATCGCCGCAGCGCGTCGACATGGTCAAACCTTCAAGCGGTGTGAAACCCATGCTCGTGTCGATCGCTATGCCGCCCTTCACAGCCGTGACGGACGCGCCGCTGCCGAGGTGGCAGGTGACCAGCTTCAGCTTCGCAAGCGGCTTCTTCAGCTTCTTCGCCGCCTCGGCCGCGACGTAGCCGTGCGAGATGCCGTGGAATCCGTACTTGCGCACGCCGTGCTTTTCGTACAGTTCGTAGGGCAGCGCGTACATGTAGGCGTAGTCCGGCATGTCGCGATAAAAGGCCGTGTCGAACACGGCGACGTTCGGCACGCCCGGCAACAGTTTCATCGCCGCCTCGATACCAAGCACGTTCGGAGGATTGTGCAGCGGCGCCAGTTTATAAAGCTTCTTGAGTTTCGAAATAACAGCAGCATCAATACGCGTCGGCGCGACGAACTCGGTACCACCGTGCACGACCCGATGCCCCACGACCTTGATCGCCTTCGCGTCAAAACCTTTCTTCTTCAAATCATCGAACGCGCTTGCAAGCGCGCCCGCGTAATCGCTGTTCACGCGTTCAATTAAACCAGAAGCCAAGTTTTTTTGTTTCAGGCTGAGCAGCTTGTATTTCAACGAAGAGGAGCCGCAGTTGATGACGAGTATCATGGGAGTTTCCATTGCGCTTCAGAGGAGGGGCCCATCGGGCCGTGTCCGGGAATGATGAAATCGGAGAGATCGATCAGGCGTTTACGGCTGGCTTCGAGCAACGCGGCGTCGTTCACGATGACGAGTCGCGGATCGGAGGAGGAACGCACCCAGAGATCGCCGGCGACCGCGACGATGCCTTGCGGCGTCTTCGCGATGACCGCGCAGTCATGCGGCGTGTGTCCCGGCGTTTTTACGACTGACACGTCGTCCGTCAACACAAGCGTTTCCTCTTTCCAATGCGCGTGCCGCGCGCCTCGCCAGCGCGAACCTGCGGCGACGTATTCGGCGTTGGGGAAAAGATGCAAACAACCGACGTGATCCGGATGAAAATGCGTCAGTACGACCGTGTCGACGGCCGCGGGATCGACACCAGCGTCGCGAAGCGCTTTCAAAAACGTCTCTTCCTCGCCGACGTTCGGCACGTCAACGACGATACCTCTCGCTCCGTCCACAATATACGTCGAAGTGCAGGTCACGTCGAACGTCACCCCGCGCTCGATCCAGCGCCACCAGCCTTCGCGGATTACGCGGACTTCGGCCATACCTCGACGATCTGACCCGTCATGCCTTGCGCGGAAAGAGACGCCGCGTTCGCTTCGTCGGTATCGAGATGGATGTTCATGCGAAAACTCGGATGCACGCGCACGGCAACATTATGCACCGTGATTGGCGTGTCGCCCGGAACGCGCACAGAGATTGTGTCGCCGTTCTTGAGACCGAGCACCTCCGCCTCCTTGTCGGAAATATGCAGATGCCGTGCGTCGTTAATCACGCCTTCCGTCAGTTCAACAGACCCTTTTGGCCCGATCAATTCGCACGCACCCGTGCCCGCCAGATCACCGGAAATACGTACGGGAGTTTCGATGCCAAGTTTGAAACCGTCGGAAAACGCCAGTTCGACCTGCGTCTGCGCGCGGCAAGGCCCGAGGACGCGCGCCTGCGTTTGGCCTTTCGATCCCTTAATCGTCACCTTCTCCTCATAGGCGTACTGTCCCGTTTGCGACAGCTCCTTGAGTACTGTCATCTGGTACCCCGTACCAAAGAGCACGTCCTGATGCGCCTGCGAAAGATGGACATGGCGCGCCGAAAATTCGATACGGACGTCGCGGCCGGCAGCGGGGTGTTCAGCGTGGTTCGTCATAATGCTTCACGATCGGAGTTTCGTCATAGCGGAGAAAGGCGCGCAGCAGTTTCGCGATCAGAGTCTTCTCTTTCGTCTTGCCAATTTTTTTCAAGCGGTTTTTCGAAGCGTGTACATTCGTCACGGCCCACTCGATCGTCCTGGCGTTCGCCCGCACGATCCATCCCAGAATCCCCTTCTGCCACGCGGGATTTTTCAATCGCTTGTTCGTGATCTTGATGGCGCTATCGGGACACACGCGCTCGCAGGTTTCGCAGCCGATACATTTGTCGAGATCGATGTAGATACCCGGCTCGCCGAGCATACCGAGATCTTTGTCGTGCCACGAAATGGCGTTGACCGGGCACTTCATCACGCAGATGCCGCAGGATTTACAAAGCCCGTTGAACCGCGTGACGCGGATCTTGGCATTTTCTTCCGTCTTCGGTCGGAACCGTTCGAGCTCCGCCGGCGTATCGCGATCCATGTCAGACGAGTGCATAGCCTCTGTCGAACGCTTTACGATTCAATGCCTTGAGCGACGGATCCTTGGCGTACTTCGAAGCGAAGACATGATCGAGTGCTGCTTCGAACTTGTTCTTGTCGAGTCCGGGAATCAGCTTC
>CAZKMF010000154.1:0-1715 GCA_964553975.1 uncultured Gammaproteobacteria bacterium
AAGGAAAATAAAAAACGCCGCGTTGGATCGCGTCGTTCATGGACCCCAGAGATACCGATAGACCGCGCGGAACTCGCGGACGTAGATGACCGTACCGCCGGCGAGCCCGTGTCCGGACTCTTCCCAGTGATCGGTATCGGCGACGTAGGCCTTGGCCGCGCGCTTCTCTCCGCCGTTGTAGGCGGCGGCAATGAAGGCGCCGAGGTCTTCTTCGTTCTTCGCGAGCCGGTCGTACGCCTGATCGGAGAGCTGCTTGATCGACCAGTCGGCCAAGCAGTACTGCGCCATAGCGGCGTTGCAATGATCGCGCATGCCGGCGACGAACCCTTCTTTGAGTTTCGCCTCGTCATAGCGATCGCGCGTGTAGGCGTACGTCTCGCTGATGAACTGAGCGATGCCGCCGGCCTTTGCGTCGGAGACGGCGTAGTCATACGCGTCTTCGCGATTGGCACCGACGAGCGAGAAGACGCGGTTGGCGGTCGCTCTCGCTCCGCGAGCGTCGAAGTCGTCAGGGCTGATGTGTTCGATCACGAGCAGCGTGACGAGAATCTTCGACGAGACCGTGTCGGTCACGCGCTTCGACGCGTCGACTTTGGAGTCGACGTCGAGCGTGTTGAGCTTCTTCGCGGCCCGTTCGACGAGGTCGATCAGATACCGTCTGCCGCTCTTGATGAGCGCGGCGTCGTCCAAGTGCTCGCCGTAGGGCGCGTACACCGCGGAGACAGCGCGTTTCTTGCCGCGCCCCATGCGGGCGCGCACGTTCGTCTTGAGCGCGAGCACGACCCAGCCTTCCGGCTTGTCGACCCGATACTCCGAATTGACGCCGTTACGCTTCAAGAGCGTCACCTCGTACCCCTTCGTGACGGAGCGGCCTTTCCGCACCTTCACGACGGCGAGCGTCGACGTCCCTTTCTTCCACGCGGCCAAGACCGCGTAGTCGCCGCCGATCTTCGCGGTTCCGACGTTCTGGCGCGCGAGCTTCTTCTTGGCGTGATCGATCATCTCGACCAGCGTCGGCGGCGAAGCGCGCTTCGGCGTCTTCTTCTTGCGTCCAGCTTCGGCGGTCGTGACGGTCAGGCAGCAGAGCAGCAAAAAGAGCGCGATGGTCCGCATGTGGTTCCTCCTGGTGCGGTATCGCGAGTATGCCAGCCGTCCGCGGATGTTTCAACTGATGCGCCGTTCGAGGGCGCGGCGGAATCTCCAGCCGTTGATTCTATCGGCAAAAATGAGGGTCAATCCGGCAACGACGCTCTCGGTCGAGCCGACGAGCGCCAAAATCCAGCCGTTGTGCAATCCGCCGAGGATCGCCGCGAGCATGCCCATAAAAGGCGCGAGCGAAGAACCGAGCAAGAGGCCGAGGCGCGCCGGATTCGTAAAATCCTGCACCAAAGCCGCGCGCAATTCGGAGGCGTCGGCATGCGCGTGCCACTTCCCTTCTTTTTTGAGCGCGCGCACCGATCCGAGATACATGCCGACGCTTTGTATCGCCGTCGTGAGCGACAAGGCGACGGCAGAAAGACCGAAGACCGCGCCGGCCAAGAGCGTCTTTCCTTCATGCAGCAGCGGTTCAACCTGAAACGCGCCATACGTCGCGAGTGCGAAGACGGGCACGAGCAGTACGAAACGCTTGCGCAATTGCTTCCACGTAAAACCGGAACCGCGGAGCGCGGCGAGTTCGGCGGTTTCACCGAGCAAGTCGTCGGTTGACGCGGCAA
>CAZKMF010000155.1:0-3371 GCA_964553975.1 uncultured Gammaproteobacteria bacterium
GGGCACAGCTTCGCATCCGTGGGGCACACGATGTGCGTACCCTCGCCGGAACTGCCTCCGCTTGCTGCCGGCACGGCCGTCTCCGCTACGGGCGCTACCGGCGTGCCGACGCGCACCAACACAGAGGTACGGCCGGCATTCCCTGCCGCATCCTGAGCGAGGAGGGACACCATATATGAGCCGGCGCGGGCATAGGTGTGAGAGAACGACGGCGTATCGGAAAAGGATGATGCGGGGTCAGCCAGCCGTGCGAGCGCCTCGATCGCATTCCCCTGTGCCTCGTCGCCCCACGTGATGCGGTACCGCAATGGGCCGGGCCCGGTCGTCGTCGCGTCGGCGGTCCATGTTCCAGAGCTGCCGCTGTCGAGATTCGAGGGTCCGGAGAAGGACCGGATCGAGACTACCGCGTTGCGCTCGCGCGCCGGCTCCGGCGTAGCCACAGATGTGTGTTCCGCCGACTGGGTACCGGGAGCACCCAGCGGCCCTTCGGACGGGCCTTCCGATCGGGCGGCGCACCATTTCTTCATGATGTAGGCCATCGTACGCGTGCCCGCTTCGCCGCCATCACCTTCCGAGACGATGATGCCATGCTCGAGCTGGAATCGTGCGAGCGCGCGCCGGGTAAGGGGCCCGAAAAAGCCGGTCGATGATGCGGACAGGTATCCATGCTCACCGAGGAACTGCTGAAGCGAAGTCACGTCGCCGCCTTCCGCGCCTTCGGCAAGCCGCTGCGCAGAGATGCGGCAGATCGCTCGCGGGAACATGCCCGGCGTCGTGGAGGAGGCAGCCGGTCGCTGTTCATGCAGCTGTGTCTGGAGCTCCTGGATCTGCGAGAGCAGTGCCTGGATCTGTGCCTTGAGTTCATCGGTGGTGATGGCGGAGGAAACGGACGGAAGACAGAACACGAGGGCGAGCAGCCCGGTCACGATTTTCTTCATGATAGATGGATAAAGGCGGATATAGATGCATCGTAGCATCGTCCTGGCCCGCGACAGCCATGGGCGTGGATAGCCCAAGCTCCCTATCAGGCCCGCGGTGCGCGCACCATATCGCCCCAATTCCTGCCCAGCGCGATCTCCGCGAGGATGGGCACGCCGTCGAGTTCTTCGCTCGGTGCCGCCTGCTCCATGACGTCGCGTATGGCGCGCGCCGTATCCTCGGCGCGCGCCTCCCCCACCTCGTAGACGAGCTCGTCGTGTACTTGCATCAGGAGCTTCGCATCCAAGCCGTCCTTTGCGATCAGCGCATCGGCGTCGACCATCGCGCGCTTGATGATGTCGGCCTGCGTCCCCTGGATCGGCGCGTTCACTGCCATGCGCTCCGCTTGCGCGCGCATCTGCGGCAGTTTCGACTTGAGCGCTGGAAGGTAGCGGCGGCGTCCGAAGAGTGTCTCCGTGTAGCCGAGCTTCGTGGCACTCGCCGTAGTCTCCTCGACGAAGCGCGCGAGGCCAGAGAATCGGGCGAAGTACTCGTCGAGATACCGGGCCGCCTCCTCGCGCGTCGTCCCCGCGCCGAGATTCTCCCGCAAAGCGTTGACACCCATGCCGTAGAGGATGCCGAAGTTGATCGCCTTGGCCGCGCGGCGCTGTTCGAAAGAAACTTGGTCCGTCGGGATTTCCCAAACTTCCGCCGCGGTCGCGGTATGAATATCGACACCCTTCTTGAAGGCCTCCATCATTTTCGGGTCTTCGGCCATCGAAGCGGCGATGCGCAGTTCGAACTGCGAGTAGTCGGCGGCGATCAATACGTTGCCAGCGTCAGCGACGAACGCTTTGCGAATCTCGCGGCCGAGTTCCGTGCGGATCGGGATGTTTTGCAAATTCGGATCGGAAGACGAGAGGCGTCCGGTCGCGGCGACGGCTTGGTTGAAATGCGTGTGCACGCGCTTCGTGCGCGGATGAATCAGTTCCGGAAGCGCAGCGACATACGTGGAGAGTAATTTCGAATACTCGCGATGCTCAAAAATATCTCCGATGATCGGGTGGAGTCCACGCAGCTTCTCGAGTTCGTCCGCACCCGTCGAAAGTTGTCCCGTGGAAGTTTTTTTGATGCCTTTCGTCGAGAGACCGAGTTTTTCGAAGAGGATGTGTTGAAGCTGTGCGGGCGAGTTGATGTTGAATTCTTCGCCGGCCGCTTTTACGATCGACGTCGTCACTTCCTCGATGCGCTTGCGCATCACCGTTTCCATTTTCTTCAGGAACGCGGCGTCAACTTTAATGCCGTGCGCTTCCATAACAGCCAAGACCGGCAGGAGCGGGCGTTCGATTGTTTCGTAGACTTTGCTCAAACCTTCGTCCGCGAGCTTTTTCGAAAGCGTCGCGTGCAGATCCCAAATCCACCGCGCTTCGTCCGCGAGCGAGGAAGTGTTTTCCTGCTCGAAGAGCGACGTCTGCGCTTTAATCTCACTGCCCGTCGATTCAAACACGAGTGCGGCCAGATCGTGCGCGCGGCTGCCGGGGTTCAACAAATACGAAAGCAGCATGACGTCTTCGTGCGTGCCTCCAAGCGTCGCGCCGACGGAGAGTAGGGCCACGAGGTCTTCCTTCACGTTATGACCGAGCTTCGCGTGCGGGCGCGCCAAGAGCCCAAGAATAGCTTTCGGCAGTGTGCCGTCTTCTGAACGCCACACGGCTGCGTTCGTTCCATCGTAGGCCGCGATCGCCGACCATTTCGGCGCGATGCGATCGTTGCCGTCGTAGCTGAAACGGATCGCCAAGCGCTCAGAATTACTAAAACACTCCGCGAACGCTTCCGCACCGAGTGTCTCCACGCTCACGCGCGCGGACTTTTTTTGTTTCTTCGGCGAAGGTGTTTTCTGCGCGCGCGTCAACGGCGTTTTCTTTACCGCCATTTTTTTCTCGCCAAAATCTTTTTCGACTTTCGGCAGCAGCGTGCGGAATTCAAGATCTTGAAAAATCGCGCGCAACATCTCCATGTCCGGCGTGCGGACAACCGTCTTCGACAACGAAAACTCGATCGGCAAATCGCGCACGATCGTCACCATTTTCTTGGAAAGGGGAACGTCTTTCTCTCCGTCGACGAGCGCTTGCAGCGTCCGCGGTTTGAAATCGTTCGGCGATTTTTTTACCGCCTCGTAGATTCCTTCGAGTGTTCCGTACTTCTTCAACAATTCCGTCGCACCCTTGTCGCCGATACCTTTCAAACCCTTGAGGTTGTCGGACGGATCGCCGCACATCGCCTTGTAGTCGATCATTTGCGCGGGCTCGAGACCGTAGCGCTCGCGCACCGCCGCTTCGTCGTAAATGACGATGTCGGACATGCCCTTGCGCTGCGTGTACACGCGCGTGCGTTCGTCGACGAGCTGGAGCGTGTCGCGGTCGCCCGTCACGATAATAACCTCCGTGTCCTTC
>CAZKMF010000156.1:0-5378 GCA_964553975.1 uncultured Gammaproteobacteria bacterium
AGACAAGGATTGCCGCGAGCGCATAGGTTTTTTGCACGCGCGTCGCGCGTCGAACGGAAACGCACCACAGGACGAATCCGATAACAGTCAGAATCGATTGCCACCAGAAGAGCTGTAGCCCGTATCCCCACGCGTTGCGCAGCACGCGTTTTGCGTCGAAACCGAACGGCAGCGCTGCTGCGGGAGAAGCGGACGGGGTCGAAACCGCTTCCGGTGCCGCGATCACGACAGGCGCGGGTGCCGCGACGTACGGCGTTTTAAACGGTGAACCATAAAGCGTGGCGTTGGTTTGCATAAAGAGGAACGCGGGTAGCGCTGCGCCGACGAGCGCCCAACCCAACCGTCGCCACCAATCCCGACCCACAAAAGGCAAAAAGAGCAGAAACGCCGGCACGGCCCACACAACCTCCGACGCACGCGTCAGGATCGCCCAGCCGAACAAAAATCCTCCGCACACGTCGCCGCGCCAATCCTTTCGAAGGACAAAACACGCGGCTGAGAGCACGAGCAGATCGACAAAGAGGACATTGTGGAATAACCCGCGGGCCGCGTAATACAGCACGGCCGGATGGAGGAAAAAAAGTATCGCCGATAACGCACCGACACGACGGTTGAACAACCGACTCACGCACGCGCCGAAAAAAAGTCCGGCCACGAGCGTGAGAATCGGCGTAAACAGAAACAGCGGCAGTTTCGTAAAGAGATGCAGCGCGCCGTAGAGCAGAATCAAGCCGCTGAAGCTGCCGGGAACCAACGCATCGCCGGACACCGCCATGCTGCGCGGATGGATCGCGCCAGCCCCGAGGCTGACGATTTCATCACGCACGCGAAGCGGCAGGCCGTTCGCTACGCGTTCGGACCAAAAAGCGTTTGCGGTTTCGTCCGGTGAGTTCCAAAGTCCGGCGGGTCGGGCGTACCAAGACACCGCAAGAAAAAAGATGATCGCAACTCCGATAAGCGCGGCGCGTACACGCGTCATAGGCCGTGAGCGAGAAGACTGCAAAAGGCCAGAAAGGCCGCGACACTGAACAGCGCGTACGAGCCCGATTGCGCCGCTGGCCACGACGTCTGCAGGAATAGGAGGTAGCTGGTGACGCCAGCAACCTGGCAGACCATTTTGATCTTGCCCCACCAGTTCGCGCCTCTGATGACACCTTCACGCTTGCGCATCCAACCACCCAGAAGAAACGCGCATTCAAATCCCAACAGCGTCAAGGCGATGGTGATCGAAAAGCCGCGCTGCAACAAAAGCAGCACGATCGAACCAATCATAATTTTGTCAGCGATTGGATCCCAGATAATCCCCCACTCGGTAATCATGCCGCGTGTGCGTGCCAGCGATCCGTCGGCGAGATCCGTAAGCGCCAAAAAAAGAAAGAACGGCACGCCGATATCGTATTCTCGGAGCGCGAGGAGCGCGATGGCCACCGGGGTGAGCAGCAACCGAACGAGCGTGATTTGATTGGGCGTTACCGACTGCGGGATGAGCTGTAACAGCGTCCTCGCGAGATAGCGGTCATACCAGTAGATTTTGCCTTGCATTCCTGTGCTACAATCAAGGTATGAAACCGCTTCATTCTACCATTTTGGCGTCAATTGGAGGAGTCCTCGCCGCTCTCGGCCTCGCCTCGGCAACTTTTGTTTTTTTGCTGCCGATTGGCGGCCTCCTCTTCTTCTATGGCACGGCGGAAACGGCTGGAAAACTGGCCTTTCCCGAGGAGCGCTCCCCTCTACGCCTCCTTTTCGGCTTGCTTGGCAGTCTGGCGCTCCTTTCAACCGCCGGTACGGCCGTGTATTACGTCTATAAGCTCGACACAATCGGTCTCTCCTGGCTTTTTGTGACACTACCGTGGCTTCTCTTTGCCTTTTCGCCTTTTGGGGCGCACACGCGAGGACGCGCCGTGGCAACAACCTTAACCGTTGAAAAATCCACTCCGGAGGATTCACTCTCGGGCGTACTCATGATCATCGCCGTCGTCGCTGATCTCGCCGCGCTTCGTTGGCTGTTCGGCGCGCGCACAGGAGAAGCACTCCGCACGCCTTGGGAGATTGTCTCACCCGTGTTTTTTCTCTGGATCGCGCTCGCGACATTCTGCTTGGTTGGCCTCGCCTATCGTCGCCGGTATCCGCATCTGACACTGATCGCCGCTTCGCTGCACCTTTTCACGTTGCTCGCGCCCGCTGTGATTGTCTATGCCGTCGGCTACGGATTCGACCCGTTCGTGCATCAAGCGGCGGAAAAGCTCGTCTTCGCCGCGGGACAGATCACACCGAAGACTCCGTACTATATCGGACAGTACGCGTTGGTCGCGTCTCTGTCTCATCTCTTTCTTTTGCCCGTCGTCTGGATCGATCGCTTGCTGGTACCGATCCTGACCGCACTCTTCTTGCCAACCTCCGCCGCTTGGCTCCTTCGCCGCGGATACGGCGTGCCGCGCCCGCTCGCGCTCGTCGCTTCCGTCGGCGTGTTTCTCTTGCCGCTCGGTACGTTCATCTCGACCACGCCGCAAAGCCTCGCGGATCTTTTTTTCCTGCTGACGATGCTGCTCGGCGCCGCTTGGCTGCACGCGCACCGTCCGCCGCTCGGCTTCGTACTACTCCTCGCCGCCGCCGCGACCGCGACACATCCGCTCGCCGGTATCCCCGCCCTTATGGCGGTCGCACTGCTTATGACGGCGAAACTCCGCCACGATGGCGTGACGGTCGCCCGCCTGGCGAAAGCAATCGTCTTCGGACTCGTCGCCGGCGCCGCCGCGCTCGCGATTCCGTTCGTTTTTGCCGTGCGCGAAGGGCATGGCATGCAACCGCTCGCCGCCGCGCTGCAAAGACCGATCCCCGAGCTTCTGACAAGCATCCCTTTTGAAGCTCCGGGCATCGCGACTCGCTACCAACCTCTGCTCGATTTTGCCGAGTTCGCCGCGCGCAATCATGACGCCTTCCTGTTCCTCTTAGCCGCCGCCGGCGCCTGGCTGCTCTTGCGCCGCAAGGGCTATCGCCGTTCAGCGTTCGCGGCCGGCGGACTCTCGATCGCTCTCTTGATTTCCGTCGCTCTCTTGCGGTCGGGATTTACGTTCAAGGACGTTATCGGCTATGAACAGGCCAACTACGCGGATCGTCTCTACGACGCCGCACTACTTTCCCTGGCGCCGCTCGCGCTTGCCGGTGTTGCCTGGTGGTGGCGCCTGCTGGCCAAGGCCGACGTCGGCACGCGTGTGTTCCATTCGGTCTTGATCGCCGGTCTCGTCGCCGCGCTGGCGTACGCCGCTTTCCCGCGCCTCGACGATTACCGATACAGCCGCGGCTACTCCCCTTCGATACACGACGTACGCGCCGCAGAGTGGATCAACGTGCACGGCATTTCTCCCTACGTCGTCCTGGCGAACCAATCGGTTTCAGCCGCGGCGCTGCAATCGTTCGGATTCAAAACCTATTACGGTTCTCAATTCTATTATTCGATTCCGACCGGAGCGCCTCTCTACCAATCCTATCTCTCAATGGTCTATCAAGGAGCGACGCGAGAGACGATGGAAGCGGCCATGCGTCAGGTGCAGGCGACGACGGGATTCTTCGTCATGAACACGTACTGGACCAACGCGCCCGCCATCATCGCGCAAGCGAAAAAAACCGCCGATGACTGGCAGGTCATCGACGATGGTCAGGTGTACGTGTTTCGGTACGCACTCAAATAGGTTTCGGAGCGTATCGAATCGGCACGATCGGTTCGCGTTCTTCCAGCGCCGGATCGCGGCCGTCGTACAGCGCTTCGAGCCGTGCCGCGTGACGCGGCGAGATCAAGAGCTCGGACGAACGCAGTGCGGCGCGCGAAAGCGACGGCCAAGCGCCTTTCTCGTCGCACGCCTTCTTGAGCGCAGCAACAAGCGCCCCGACATTCCCCGCCTCGAAGACATAGCCGTTCTCTCCGGTCTGCACGAGCTCCGCCGCGCCGCCGATCGCGGCAACGATCACGGGAACGCCGAAAGCGAAGCTTTCGACGATGACGGTCGGCGCGTTTTCATAGCAAAGCGACGGCACGACCGTGTAATCGGCTTTTGAAAACATGTCGGCAAATTGCGCCGTATTTTTTTTGCCGTAAAACGAAATACGAAGATCTTTTCCCGCCGCCCGGCGCGCTTCTTCCATACCCGCACCGGCGCCGACGATATCGAGACGGACTTTCGGACGATCTTTCACCAATCGACGGAAGGCTTCAATCATCAAAAGAATACCTTTGTGCGTTTCAACCTGCCCCAGGAACAGAAACCGGGTTTCGGACGAGGTTGCGTGCTTGGCCGGCGTCGCGGCTGGTGCCGGATTGGGCAGCAGGATTTTTTGAGACCTTGGGAAAAAACCGCGTTCTTCGTGAAAACGCAGCAAAAAGCGTGAGGGCGAAATAACGATATCCGGCGAAGCAAAGCTCGCGCGCGCCACGGAGGCGAAGGCACGGCTGAGCGGATCGGTCACGCCGAAGCCGCGTTCTTTCCCTTTAAGGATCAAACCTGAGGGCGCGACGAGCTGGACGTCGTGGAGTGTGTGCACGTGCCGGATGCCGAGTTTGCGAATAACGCTCGGTACGCGGAATCCGATACCTTTGATGTTATGCGTATGGACGATATGCGGACGTTCCTGCCTCAGGATCCGTTCGACGACGCGCGCCGCGTGACCATTCACGGCGTCGCGCACGTGCCAAAAGAGTCGCGCCGGCGCGGAATGGCGACCGATCTCGCCGTAGAAAAAAAGATTGAACGGATAAAAACGATAGACGCGCACGCCGTTTTCGACGGTCATCCGCGGCTCGATTGATCCGTCCTCGCGCACCGGGCAGGCGGTCACAATCGACACGTCATGCCCTAAGGCCCGAAGCGCGCGCGCTTCCTCCTCAACGACGCGTTCGGCGCCGCCTCGTCCGTAGGGAGGATATAAATTTGTAACAAAACAAATGCGCATGGTGAAACCATTCTACCACGAAGGTGCGCTCAACCGCACACCGCGCGGACGACGGCGCGATCCGTTACGCGAGCATCATACGCCCTTAAGGCTCGTTCGCGAGCGGCAAGCCCCATCGATGCGGTGCGCGCGGGGTCGGAGAGCAGCGTGCGCAAAGCTTCAATCAGCGCGGCGACGTCTTTCGGAGGCGTGATCAGACCTGTCTTCCCCGCCTCAACAACGCTGCGCACGCCAGGCAAATCGGAAACGATCGAAGGAATACCGCTTGCCATGGCAGCAAGCGTCACGAGACCGAACGCTTCGGAGCGATCAACCGACGGCAGTACATGGAAACGCGCCGCGCGATACAGTTCCGCAAGCTTCTCATCCGTAACGCGTCCAAAAAATCGCACATGACCTCCGAAGCCGGTTTTGGCGGCCAAGCTCTCGTACGC
>CAZKMF010000157.1:0-17187 GCA_964553975.1 uncultured Gammaproteobacteria bacterium
TCGCGCCGCGCAAAGTGGCAGGCTCGGAGAGATTCGCGCCAAAGAAGACGGCGTGCGTTCAAGCACGATGATCAAACTGAACGCGCGCGCGAAAACGACCGCGCAAAAAGCGGCCGTCGCGAAATTCAAAGCTTCAATGGACGCCGCCGTCACGGCGCGCCGCGCGGCCATGAACGCCGCGCAGAACGCGTTCCAGGCGAGCCTCGACGGTTCAATTGCTGGTCGGAAAGAGAACGATATCGTCATGATCGCCGCGTACGAGAACGCTATTACGACGGCGTTGAACAAGGCGAAAGCGGATTGCGTCGGACGCATTCGCGAAACCATCGTTCGCGATCGCCTGCGCGCTGCATTCCAAACGGCGCGCCAGGATTTCCTGACCGGTCGAAGCCAGCTCGAATCGCAGGAGCCGCAAGTGCAGTACTACATTGACGTGCGCCGCACGGCCGTGCAGAAAGCATTCGATGAATTCAAGACAAAAGCCGAGGCTGCTCGCGACGAGCTGAAAGCGGCGTTCGCCGCCGAGGCCGGTTCGGGAGTGAAGTAGTCCGCAAAGCCGTCCTTCGGGACGGCTTTTGCTTTTTTCGTTAATGTACGAGGTCTGCTACCATGCCGATGTAAAAGTAATCCCACGCGCTATGTCTGAATTTGGCGGAAGCGAACAGTCGAAAGAACCGGAAGCGTCCAAAGATACGGGACGCGAACAGCACGAGCGCGTCGCGAACGAAGTCGTCGAGCGTTTGCGCGCCGCGGGGTACTTCCACGAGGGGGAGCGCGCGGAGATTGTCATGCCTGAGTCCGGTGGCGCATCGAAGTGGGCGGTCTGCTGCAAAGTCGCGGCGCTTGAATCCGCTGCGCTCGCCGCACTGCCGGTTGATCCGGATCGGAAAGTGAAGTTTCCGGCGGCTGATCCGCTCAAGGAAGCTTTTCTTGCCGCCGGGTATCGCGTCAGCGTCTGCCCCGGCGATGAAAGTGAAGATCCGAATCTCTGTACGGCCGAGTACTATCTCTACGAAACGGGCGCGTAAGAGGTGTCGTGTTGATGCGGCATGGCGAAGGCAAGCGTTTTTTGCTATGATGGACGCATAAGTACGCACTTCATCAATATGCGACGTGTCATTACGGATCCCCCGATCGCGCGCAAAATGTTTTCGGAAACCGGCGTGTGGGCGTGGGTATGGACCGTTGTACGTGTCTATATCGGGTACGAATGGCTCGTGGCCGGTTGGCACAAGGTTACGAGTCCCGCGTGGATGTCCGGCGGTGAGGCGTTAAAAGGCTATTGGGAAAGGGCTGTCATGATACCGGCCGCGCCCGCCAAAGCCGCGATTAGTTACGACTGGTTCCGCGAGTTCCTTCAGGCGCTTCTCTCCGGTGGTCACTACACGTGGTTCGCGAAAGTCATCGCGTACGGAGAGCTGCTCGTCGGTATCGGTTTGATCGTCGGCGCATTCGTCGGGATCGCCGCCTTCTTCGGGGCCTTCATGAATATGAACTTCATGCTTGCCGGAAGCGCTTCGACCAACCCCGTGCTTTTCCTTGGCGCTATTCTCCTCATGCTTGCGTGGAAGACGGCGGGCTATTGGGGTCTCGATCGTTGGCTCCTGCCGCGCCTCGGCACGCCGTGGAACGTCATGACGACCTCGGCAGGGAATGTTTCTAAACCCATTCCGAATCAGAGATCGTAAACGCTACTTCGTCGCCAAGCGTTCTTTGGCCTCGCGAACGTGTCGCGAGGCCGTGTTTCGATCTTAGCCCTCACATTGATATGCGCATAAAACAAAGTTTCGGAATCCTGACGCTGCTCGTGTTGCTTGGCGCGGGTTGCGGCGGGAACTTGGGAAGCAGCGGCGCGACGAATTCAGGCGGCGCCGTCCAACCTTCGGGTGCATCCCTGGATCTGAGTGGACGCTCGCTCACGTCCGTACCGTCCGACGTGTTCCGTCAGACTGCGCTTGAGGAGCTCAATCTTTCAAACAACGCTTTAACAGGGGCGCTTCCGAGCCAGATTCAACAATTGCGAAACCTGCGCGTTTTGAACGCGAGCGGAAACCGTATGACCGGGGTACCGGCTGAAATCGGCCAGCTTTCAAACCTGCAAGATCTCGACCTTTCGGAAAACGCGCTCACAGGTCTGCCGTTCGAGCTCGGAAATCTTCAAAACTTGAAACGGCTCGACCTCAGGGGCAACAACGTCTCAAAGCAAGATTTGGACGCGATTCGCGCCAAACTGACGCGCACGGAAATCCTCGAATAGCGCTCGGGCGAGAAACGGGAATTATGCACCACGGCCGTTTGACGGTCGTGGTACCATTGCGTTGTAAACCCGCACTATGGTTTTTGCGTCCTTGTTCAAGGCAGGAAGGCTCGGCAAGCTGGAAGTGAAGAACCGCTTGCTGATGCCTCCGATGGTTTTGAATTATGCGGATCGGGAGGGGAAGGTAACGAAGCGCTACGTCGACCACATCGAGCGTGTGGCGAGAGGCGGCGTCGGCGCGATCGTTCTTGAGGCAAGTTACGTGCGCCCTGACGGCAAAGGGTTCATGAACGAGCTTGGCATACACGAAGATGCCTGCGTTTCGGGTCTCAAAAAGCTCGTGACGGCGGCGCACGCGCACGGTGCCGTGATCGGGCAGCAGCTTTATCACGCCGGGAGACAGACGTCGTCCAAGATTACGGGTACACAGCCGATCGCCCCGTCTTCTTTGCCGGACCCGACAACGAACGAGATGCCGCGCGCGCTGAGTCTCGCGGAGATTCCCGAATACGTTCAGGCGTACGCGCGCGCCGCTGGTCGAGCCAAAGCGGCTGGCATGGATTTCGTTGAAATTCACGGCGCGCACGGGTATTTGATTACGCAATTTTTGTCGCCGTTTAGCAACCGCCGTCAAGACGCGTACGGTGGGAACGAAAAAAAACGGATGCGCTTCCTACTGGAAGTTTGTGCTGCTGTGCGGCAAACGGTCGGCACCGACTATCCGGTGACGGTGCGTCTCTCCGGAGAGGAAATGGTGGAAGAAGGCCTCACGTTGCTGGATACGATCGCCATCGCCCGCGCGCTCGAGGCTGCGGGAATCGACGGCATTCACGTGTCGGTCGGCAACTACGCATCATACGCCCGCGGATACATGATTCCGCCCATGGCGATGCCCGACGGCGCGCTGCTGCATCTCGCGCGCGCGGTGAAAGGTGCGGTGAAGATTCCGGTTATCGCGGTCGCAAAGATCCGCACTCCGAAGCTGGCGGAAAAAACGATCAAAGCCGGGGATGCCGATTTCATCGCGATCGGCCGCACGCTTTTGGCTGATCCCGAATGGCCAAACAAAGTGCGCGCGGGCGCGCTTGATGAGATCAATCCTTGTATCGCCTGCAACCAAGGCTGCATTAGTCGTCTTTTTGCGCAGCAGGACGTGTGGTGCACGATGAATCCCGAAACCGGACGGGAAGGGGAGTTCAACAAGCCGGCGCACGCCGCGAAAAAAGTGGTCGTTGTCGGCGGAGGTCCGGCCGGCCTGTCGGCGGCGAGGACGGCAGCGGCGCGCGGGCACAAGGTGGTTCTCTACGAGAAGCGCGCGAAACTCGGCGGCCAACTGTTCGCGGCTGAGACCGCGCCGCATCGCCAAGGTTGGAAGGAGGCGCGGCAGGCGCTCGTAAGAGACGTACAACGCCTCGGTGTGACGCTGCGTTTGAAGACGGAGTACGTACCGAGCATGGTGGCGAAAGACAAACCGGACGCCGTGATCGTCGCAATCGGTTCGACCGCTTCGGTTCCGAAAATTCCCGGCGTCGGACGCACGCAAGTTGTGACGTCGCGTGACGTGCTTGAAGGTCGAGCCAAAGTTAAAGGCGGTGTCGTGGTCGTGGGCGGAGGCTGCGCCGGCGCTCAGACGGCGGAATATCTCGCTGAGAAAGGTCACAGCGTTAAGATTTTAGAAGCGACGGGTACCGTGGCCGGCGATGCGCCTTCGGATGATCGTTTCTTGTTGCTCGGCCGTCTCGATAAGTTGAAGGTACAGATTCATCTGGAGACGTCGCTCATGAGTATTGGTACCAAGAGCGTTGCGGTTGAAAGTCCGGCTGGGCCAAAGACGATCCCGGCGGATACGGTCGTGCTCTGTCTGGGCTCGTATCCGAATGATGGCGTTGCGTCCGAGCTTCGCGCGATGGTTCCGCAGGTGTTTGTCGTCGGCGATGCTGTCTCCGCTCGTCGTGTGACGGACGCGGTGGCGGAGGGCGCGCTGGCCGCGCTCGCATTGTAATTTTCCTCCATGAAATCATCTTATCTCAAATGGGCACTCGGTCTTTCTCTGGCCGGAAGTCTCTTTTCAGGGTATCTGAGTTTCTACAAACTGCTCGTCGCGTCGTGCGCGTTTAACGAGCCGTGTCCGTATTTCCTCGGCTATCCCGCTTGCTGGTACGGATTCGCCATGTTCGCGACGCTGCTTGCGCTCGCGCTTTTTGCCTGGTTTGGAAAACTCACGACGACAGTCGCGGCCAAAGCAACGACGGCCGTCGCTTTGCTCGGTGTGTTGTTCGCGGGAAGGTTCACGTTGATCGAGGTGCTTTCGTGGCTTTCCGGCAACGCGCCGAGGTATAGCCTGGGTTTGCCGACGTGCGCCTACGGTCTCGTTTTCTACGTCGCCGTGTGCGTAGTTTCGATTGCGGAACTGCGCCGTGTCAGCCGAACTCCTCATCTATAATCGCCTGTATGCCGAAAGAAATGCAGCCAAAAATCAAGAAGGGATCGAAAAAAACAGCGGCGGAAGCGATTGCCTACCTCAGATCGCAAGTCACGGCTGTCGTCTCGACGGTCTCATCGGAGAGTATGCCGGAAGCGGCGACGGTTTTTTACTGGATCGACGAGGTGGGACGAAATCGGTTCAACTTGTATTTCATCACACATCGCCATTCGAGAAAGTTTGCCAACTTATTGAACAACCATCACGTCGCCGTTGTTGTCGGCGCTGCCTTCGAGCCGCGCACGATGCAAATCGAGGGCGAAGCGGAATTGGTGGATGTGGGCGACGGCATTAAGAACATGACGCATCTCGCCAAGCGCCTGGCGAAAAAACCGGCGATGTCGATGCTGTACGCCGGCTACTTTTCGCCGAAGAATCCTTTTGGTAAGCTTCCGGGCACCGATATGGGTGTCTTCCGCGTGCGTGTCACTTGGGCACGTTTCATGACGCATGCCAAGGAAACCAAGGATATTCATTTCCACCAGATTATTTCATAACTACGCTTCGCGTATGAACTTCCGCAATCGCAAACTCGTTATTACGATTCGCACGCTGCTTGGTTTAATGTTCGTCTTCAGTGGCGTGAGCGGCCTCATGGCCGGCGCGGAAATGAAAGGCGTGCCCGAACCGATGGTCGCTGTTTCGCAGCAGCTCTGGCGCATGGGTATTTTTCAGATGATCAAGACAACGGAAATTGTCGGCGGTGCGATGCTCGTCTTGGGGTTCCTGCCGGCTCTTGCCGCAATTTTTGTGGCGCCGATCTGTATCGGCATCATCGTGTTTGACCTGCATGTCGCGCCCGCGTTTTTGCCCGCCGGACTCGTCGTCAGTGCCATGACGTCGTATCTCGGGTACGCGTACTGGGAAAAATACAAAGCCCTTTTTCAGCGCGGTTGATCGCATGGACGCGCGTCGTACGAAACGGTTTGGACGTTTCTTGATAGCCATCGTTTTTTTGGTTCCTGCGTTTGCGCACGCGGAAACAAATCTGAACGCGGAGATTGAAGCGAAAGTACGCACGGTGTTCGCTGACGTGCCGGAGATGATCGCCGTCGCAAAATGCGAATCGGGCTTCCGTCAGTTTGCTCCGGATGGCGGAGTGCTGCGCGGCGGTACATCCAAAGGATACGTCGGCGTGTTTCAGATCAGCGAGCGTCTCCACAAAGAGCGCGCCGCGGGTCTTTCGCACGATATCGATACGATCGATGGCAATATTGCCTACGCCAGATATCTCTACGAGAAAAACGGTCTCTCTCCTTGGCTGGATTGTTTGAAGCCGTCAACGCCGGTACTTGGCGCGCCGACTTCGCGCGGATGGTCCTCCAATTTGCGCTTCGGCATGAGTCATCCCGACGTTGTGAAACTGCAGCAAGCTCTCAACAAGGTGGGCTACGCGGTCGCAGCCTCTGGTGTCGGGTCTCCCGGCAACGAAACGCCGTATTTCGGCGCGATGACGCGCGAAGCGGTGCGCCGTTTTCAGTGCGCGAAGGGGATTGCCTGCGACGGCGACGAGGCCACGACCGGCTACGGACGCGTCGGTCCAATGACCCGTTCCGCACTGCTCCAGCTCTGACCAATCGGGCCGAAACGCGAAACCCTTGACTTTTTCGGAGAAATCGCGTATACTCGGCACTCATATGTACAACTCTCATCGCGACAACAAATCAGGCGGATTTAAGGGTGGAAAGCGTTTTGGCGGCGGACAGTCCTGGGACAGGGGCACCGACAGCCGTGGGTTCGCGAAGCCGGAGTTGCACAACGCAACCTGTGCTGACTGTGGCAATGCATGCCAGGTTCCGTTCAAACCGAACGGACGCAAACCGATCTATTGCAGCAACTGCTTCAAGAAAGACGGTAATGGCGGCGAGACGCGCGGCTTCGACCAGCGTCCCGATGCGCGCGGATTCAACTCCGGAGACAAGCCTCTCTTTAAAACGACGTGCGACAAGTGTGGCGACGCATGCGAAGTGCCGTTCCGCCCGACGGGCGAACGTCCGGTCTACTGCCGTCCTTGCTTCGGCAAGAACGACGCCCCGGAACGCGGCGACCGGTTCGAGCGCAAGAGCGCCCCGGAAACCCGCACGGTCGACTACAGCGTCGACGAGTTCAAGAAATTGAACGCGAAACTCGACGCGATTCTGAACGCGCTCAACCACGCCGCGCCTGCCAAGGCCGCGAAGGAAGAGATTGTCGCGAAGAAAGAAGTCGTCGTGAAGGAAGAAGCGCCCAAAGCCCCGGCCAAGAAAAAGGCCGCGGCCAAGAAAAAGAAGTAAGCGCGAAAAACGGCTGCCGAAAGGCGGCCGTTTTGATTGACAATATTCCCAAAATCCTGTGGGATCATTCGCGGAGGTCACTATGGATTTTCGAGAGTCCTTTCAAGGTCACGCCAAGGTGTTTCTGGCTGTCGTGCACGCCGAGAGCGAGGCACAAGCGCTGCGCAACGTGGCGATCGCGAGGAACGGCGGCGCCCACGGCGTCTTTCTCATCAACCACCGCATCCCTTCGCGCGATCTCTACGTGATCTACCGCCGCGTCCGCCAGGCGCACGCGAAGTGGTGGATCGGCTTGAATCCGCTCGACATGGATCCGGCGGCGACGTTCGCCTGCACCACGCCCGACGTGTCCGGCCTGTGGTTCGACCGCGGCGGCGTCGATCTGAAGAGCGAGGATCCCACGCACGAGGCGCGCGATCTGGTGCGAGCGCATGACCGCTCGGCATGGCGCGGCGTCTACTTCGGCGGTGTCGCCTTCAAGGGGCAGCCGCAAGGAGGGGATCCGGCGAAGGAAGCGCGCTTGGCGGCTCCGTACATGGATGTGGTCACGACGAGTGGCGACGCGACGAAGCGTTCGCCCTCCGTCGCCAAGATCGCGTCGATGCGCGCCGCGATCGGAGCGGCGCCTCTCGCCATCGCGAGCGGTATGACGCCCGAGAACGTGGATACCTACCTCAACTACGCCGACTGCGTCCTCGTGGCGAGCGGTATCAGCTTCTCCCACACGGAATTCAATCCGAGGCGCCTGCGCGCGCTCTCAGACATCGTCCGCGCCCGCTAACGGGCGCTTTTTTTGTAGCGTTAGCGAAAGAGCGCGCGATGCCTAGACGCGACCTCGGCGAGCACGTATCATAAGCGAACCGCAAGAAGATTCATCATTACATTTACATGCCTTCCATTACACTGTACGGACCGCGCGGTGGCTCTTCGTTCCGCCCGCACTGGATGCTCGCTGAACTCGGTCTTTCGTACGAAGCGAAAGAAGTCGAGATGTCCAAAGGCGAGCACAAATCTCCGGAATTTTTGGCGATCAACCCCGCCGGACAGGTTCCGGTGATGATCTATGACGGTTTTGTGCTGACCGAATCGGCCGCGATGGTGCATTATCTGGCCGAGAAGCACGATCCGTCGTTCTTCGGACCGATGACGCCCGAATCGCATGCAACGGTGTTGCGCTGGGAGCTCTACGTGTTGCTCAACATCGACAAGCATCTCACGACGCACGCGCTCAAAGCGTGGGGCATGACCGTCGAGGAAGACGCGCTCAAGAAAGCCGACGAAGCGCTCGCGCGCGCGTTGCCGGTGTTTGAAGGCTGGTTGAAGACGCACACGTTCGTCGCAGGCGATGACTTTACGGTCGCCGACATCATCACGCGTACGTCCTTCAAATACGCCGAGGCCGGCAAGGTTGATCTTTCCGCCTATCCGTCAATTGTTGCATGGATGGCGCGTTGCGCCGAACGCCCGGCCTACGCCAAAGCGCAGCAGGCCTGATCGCATGGACGCGCTCAAGATTACGGGGCTCCGCAAAACCTACGAAGGCGGAACGGTCGCGCTTGCGGGCGTCGACCTTTCCGTCGGTGAAGGTGATTTTTTCGCGCTCTTGGGCGCGAACGGCGCCGGAAAAACCACGCTGATCAACATTATCGTTGGGCTCGTCACGAAGACGGACGGACAGGTGTCCGTCTTCGGGATCGATCATGCCGCCAACCCTGACGCCGCCAAGGCGATGGTCGGCGTCGTGCCGCAGGAGTTCAACTTCAGCATCTTCGAAACCGTGCGCGATATCGTCACGACGCAAGGCGGGTATTACGGCATGGCGCGCGGCGCCGCCGAAGCGCGCGCTGAGGTGCTCTTGAAAGATCTTGGTTTGTGGGAAAAGCGCGACGTCGCTTCGCGCACGCTTTCGGGCGGCATGAAACGCCGCTTGATGATTGCGCGCGCGCTCGTGCACGAGCCGAAGCTTTTGATTCTCGATGAACCGACCGCTGGCGTCGACGTCGAGCTTCGGCGCGGCATGTGGGATTATCTCCGCAAATTGAATGCCTCGGGCACGACGATTCTCCTCACCACGCACTACCTTGAAGAGGTTGAGCAGCTCTGCCGGAACATGACGATCATTCAGCGCGGGCAGGTCGTGAAATCCGGCTCTGTTCGCGGTTTGCTCGCGGAATCGGACGGGCGCCGTTATAAACTGACGCTTTCAGCGGAGCCGAGCGAAGCGCAGCGCGCAGCCATCGGCATCGAGAGCGCGGAGCACTCCGTTGCGATCGTTTCGGTGCGCGGCGGGGAAACGCTCGACGCGCTGTTTGAACGCGTACGCGGAGTGGGCCTACACGTACTCGACGTCTCGCACGCGGAAAATCGCGTCGAAGAGCTCTACTTGTCGACGCTGACGAAATAGTATGAAGAACAACGTTCCTCTGAACGCCTTTCTGACAATCGTCAGAAAGGAGTCAAACCGCATTTTCCGTATCTGGCCGCAGACGCTCTTACCTCCGCTCATCACGCAGTCGCTCTACTTCCTGATCTTCGGCGCCTTCATCGGATCGCGCGTCGGACTCGTCGGCGGCGTGCCGTACATGGCGTTTATCGTTCCGGGTCTCGTCATGATGGCGGTCATCCAGAACAGCTACGGCAACGTCGTCAGCTCGTTCTTCAGCGCCAAGTTCATGCGCAGCATCGAGGAAATCATGGTTTCGCCGACGCCTAACTGGGTGGTCTTGGCCGGCTTCACCGCCGGCGGCATCGTGCGCGGTACGGTGACGGGATTCTTGGTCTACGCGGTCTCGGCCATCTTCGCGCACCCAACCGTCGCGCATCCCTGGGCTGTGTTCACGTTTCTGCTGCTCACGAGCGTGCTGTTTTCGCTGGCGGGCTTCCTGAACGCCATCTTCGCCAAGAAATTCGACGACGTCAGCATCTTCTCGACGTTCGTCCTCATCCCGCTCACGTATCTTGGCGGCGTGTTCTATTCGATCCACCAACTTCCGGCATTCTGGCAAGCCGTTTCCAGGGCGAATCCGATCCTCTATATGGTGGACGGTTTTCGTTACGGCTTCTTCGGCACGGCGAGTATTCCCGTTTGGCAGAGCATCAGCTTGATCAGCATCGTCATCGTGGCGCTCGTCGGCGTGAATGTGTATCTTTTGCGCAAAGGCACCGGGATGCGACAGTAGGTCTTGCGGGATGAAAGCGTTTTAGGATAGGGCGGCGGCATCGTTCATAACGCGATACCTATGTTGGAAACGCTCAAACAGCACTTCGGCTACGATCGCTTCCGTCCGCTTCAGGAGGAGATCATTCGGCACGTCATGGCAGGGAAAGATTGCGTCGCGCTCATGCCGACGGGCGGCGGCAAGTCGCTCTGCTTTCAAATGCCGGCGATGCTTTCAGGCGGACTGACGCTTGTCGTTTCTCCGTTGATCGCGCTCATGAAAGATCAGGTCGATCAACTGACGACCAACGGCATCCAAGCGGCGTATTTGAACAGTTCCATTTCCGCCGTCGAGATCGCCGGTGTGATGAAGCACGCGCAAACAGGAAAGTTGCGGCTGCTGTACGTGGCGCCGGAACGTTTGGCGATGCCTGAGTTCCGCCAATTCCTTTCAACGCTCGACGTGCGCCTGCTCGCGATCGACGAAGCGCACTGCATTTCGGAATGGGGTCACGACTTTCGCCCCGATTACGCCAACTTGAAAATTTTGCGTACGGAATTCCCGAACGTGCCGACGATCGCCTTGACCGCGACCGCCACCGAGAGCGTGCGCGCAGACATCATCCGCCAGCTGCATCTACGGTCTCCGCGCGTTTTCATTTCGAGTTTCAATCGCCCGAATCTTACGTACTCGGTCGTGCCGAAACGAAAGGGCTCCGAGTCTCTTTTCGCGTTGCTTGAAAAATACCGCGGCGAGAGCGCGATTCTGTATTGCTTTTCGCGCAAAGACACGGAAACGCTCGCGGCGGATTTGCGGAAGCGCGGCTTCAAAGCGGCGCCGTATCACGCCGGACTTTCTCCCGACGTGCGTGCTAGAACGCAGGAACGGTTTATCGCCGATGATCTCGATATCGTCGTCGCCACGATCGCCTTCGGTATGGGGATCGACAAGCCCGACGTGCGGCTCGTCGCGCACTGCGATTTGCCGAAATCGGTTGAGGGCTATTACCAGGAAACCGGCCGCGCCGGCCGCGACGGTTTGCCGTCGGAATGCGTGCTATTTTTTTCCTACGCCGACAGGCGCAAGCAGATGTATTTCATCTCCATGATGGAAGCGGGTCCGCAGCGCGACTTGGCGCGGCAAAAACTTGACGCTGTCATGCGTTATGGCGACTTGCGCACGTGCCGACGGAGTTACTTACTCAGCTATTTCGGCGAACAGACCGCCACCGGCTCCTGCGAGGGCTGCGACGTTTGCCTCGGCACCGTCGCGCAACCGGACGCGCCGCAGAAGAAAGCGACGTTCGTAAAAAGTTCGCCAGACACTGCGCTTTTTGAGCATCTGCGCGCGCTTCGCAAGCGCTTGGCCTACGCGCAACACGTGCCGCCGTACATGATCTTCGGCGACGTCAGTTTGAAGCAGATGGCAGCCCTGAAACCCAAAAATCGTGAAGCCTTCGCTTCGATCAGCGGCGTCGGCCAGAAAAAACTGGAAATGTTCGGAGAAACCTTTATGGACGCGATCCGGAATTATGCCGGATAGCCGATTGTGCTAGGCTGGTAGCATGAAGATCGCCATTATCGGCGGCGGCGCGGCCGGACTCATGGCGGCCGCCGCGGTCCACGAGCACAATCCCGAAGCCGAGACGTTCCTCATCGAGAAGAACAATGGCCTCGGAAAAAAAGTCATCATTTCCGGCGGCGGGCGCTGCAACGTCACGACGGGGCTGCGCGACATGCGCGCGGTTCTTTCGAAGTATCCGCGCGGCGGCAAATTTTTGAATTCCGCGATGTATCGTTTCCCGCCGGAAGCCGTCTATGACTGGTTCGAGGCGCACGGCGTGCCGCTCAAGATTGAGGACGATCTTCGCGCGTTTCCGCAATCAAACGACGGTCACGACATTGTCGGGGCATTTGAACGCCTTTTCGCGAAATCGAACGTGCGCGTTCTGCTTAATCGCCACGTGATCGCCATTGAACGCGCCGACACGGCCTACGTGATCGTTTTTAAAGACGGGGAGAGGCTGGTGGTCGATCGCGTTATTTTAACCACGGGCGGCCAAGCGTTTCGTCATACCGGCTCGACGGGTGACGGCTACGCGTTTGCCGAATCACTCGGCCACACGATCACGTCGCTCGCGCCGAGTTTGAATTCTTTTTTCGCGCGAGAAACCTGGCCAAAAGAAGTTTCTGGACTCTCGTTTGAAAAAGCCAGATTGCGTGCGCGTTTCGAAAAAACATTCGAATGCACAGGTCCATTTCTCTTCACGCATCGTGGCGTCAGCGGGCCGGCCGTGTTCGCGTTGTCGAGTCTCATCGCCTTCGAGACCTACGATGCCGCGCATCCCATGCCTTTGCTGATCGACATTTTCCCGGATCTTTCCGAAGATGAGCTTCTCAAAAAACTCGAAACCTTGTTGCACGCGCACTCGAAGAAACTTCTAGGAACGATACTTGATTTTATGATGTCGAAGTCGTTGGCCGAAGTGCTTTGCCTCGAACTCGGACTCGTCGAGCATACGAAGGCGGCGGAGGTTTCGAAAAAGGACATGCGACGCGTCGTGACATGGCTCAAGTCGATCCCACTCACGATCATCGGACGCGGAGCGGGGGACGAGTTCGTCACGGCCGGTGGCGTCGCTCTCTCTGAAGTCGATCCGCGCACGATGGAATCTAAAATCTCCCCCGGATGTTTTTTTGCCGGCGAAATCCTCGATATTGACGGTTTTACCGGAGGCTTCAATCTTCAAGCCTCTTGGGCGACAGGCCGCGCGGCTGGAGAGAGCGCGGCGGCATAACGTACAACTTTTACTCGCAATATGTCTTCTCAATCGCATCGCTTCGATGTCGTCATTGTCGGTGCCGGCGTTACCGGCGCCTCGCTTTTGTATCTCCTCGCCAAATACTCGAACGTCGGTTCGATCGCCGTCATTGAAAAAGAATCGAGTGTCGCCGAAATAAGCTCGCACGCCGCGCACAACAGCCAAACGCTTCACTTCGGCGACATCGAAACGAACTATTCGTTTGAAAAAGCGCGTACGGTGAAAGCCGCGGCGGAAATGATCGTCCGTTACGCGGCGGGGTTATCGGACGGCACGTCGATCGTTGCGCCGATGCAGAAGATGGTGATCGGCGTCGGTGAGAAAGAAGTCGCGACGCTGACGGCACGGTACCGAGAGTTCAAAGACCTGTTTCCGGATTCACGACTCGTCGGACGAGAGGAGCTTTCCAAGTTGGAACCGAAGGTTGTTGAAGGTCGCGATCCGAAAACGCCGATTGCGGCCATGTTCAATCCGCGCGGGTTCGCGGTCGACTTTGGACGCTTGGCGGAATCGTTCGTCGCACGGGCAAAAGAGGTGAAGCCGCAAGGACTTGCGTTTTTCTTCGAGACGCGCGTCCGCGGGATTGTACGCGGGGCGGACGGATTTGAAATCGATCTCGGCGCGAAAAAAATCGCGGCGGGCGCGGTTGTCGTCGCCGCTGGCGCCTACAGTCTGCGCATGGCCCATGCCTTGGGCTACGGACGCGACCTGACGCTCTTGCCCGTCGCTGGCGATTTCTTCACGGCGCCGAACGTGCTTCGCGGCAAGGTCTACACGATGCAGGAGAAGCTTCTGCCCTTTGCCGCCGTGCACGGCGATCCCGACATTACTGATCGGAATCTCATGCGGTTCGGACCGCTCGCCCTGGCGACGCCGCTGCTTGAGCCTAAACGCTGGCGCACGATCTTTGATTTTTTCAAAGTCTTCAAACCGAATAGCAACACGATCGCTACGGTCATTAAAGTGAACACGGAACCGATCGTGCTGCGATTTATTCTGCGGCACATGCTCTACTACCTTCCATTCGTGGGCAAACGTTTCTTCATGCGCGAGGCAAGAAAAATCGTACCGACCCTGCGCGCTTCGGACGTGCATTTCGGAAAAAACATGGGCGGGGTGCGACCTCAGGTCGCCAATATTAGAACGCGCACGCTGCAACTTGGCGAAGCGAAGCTTGTTGCTGATGGCTTGATCTTCAACATTACGCCGTCACCAGGCGCGTCGGTCTGCCTGCAAAACGCGGAGGCGGATCTGCGCACGTTGATCTCACATTTCAATGGCCGCTACGCGCTCGACGAGGCGGCGTTGGTAAAAGACCTTGGCGGAGGCGCGTCGTAATCCGCTATACTTCTGGTATATGCGCATTCGCTTTCGCTATCTGCTTGCCGTCGTCGGCGTTGTCTCCGTGCTGTTACCGCTGACGGCCGTTCTTGCGGCCGCTGAACCTGTGACGCTTCCGCCGGATGAATACGTTCGCGCCCGTGTACTCTCGGTCGAGCGTAAGGGTGCGCAGACGGACGCGCTTGGAGAAACCGACACCGTGACGGATTATCGCGTCCGCTTGTTGAGCGGAAAGGAAAAGGGTCAGGAATTGACGATCGAGAGCAGTTTGCTCGACATAAAGAGCAGCACGCGCGCGGTCAAAGAAGGCGAAACCGTCGTCGTGGTGAAAAGTTATCAGGTGGACGGTGGTATTTCCTGGTATATGGCGGATCAATACCGCTTGCCGACGCTCTTTTGGCTCGCGATCGGATTTTTCGCGCTGGCCGTGCTCTTCGGCGGCCTGCGCGGGTTCACGTCCATTTTAGGGCTCGTAGCCAGCGTCTTCATTATTCTCGGCTTCATCGTTCCGAGAATTATCGGCGGATCGAATCCTTTTTACGCGACCTTGATCGGCACCTTCGCGATCGCCGCCGTTTCCTTGTACCTCGCGCACGGCTTCAATAAGCGCACGTCGATTGCCTTCGTCGGCACGATCATCACGCTCGTTCTTTCGGCGTTGTTCGCGGCGCTTGCCGTTTCGCTTGCCAAAATGCATGGCATCGGCGACGAGCAGGCCTTGTATTTGCAGAATGGCGATTTCGGCGCGATCGATCTGCGCGGCCTTTTTTTGGGCGGGATCATGCTTGGCGTCATGGGCGTGCTCGACGACATTACGACGGCGCAGTCCGCGGTCGTCGACGAGCTGAAGCGCGCCAACGCCACCCTGACGCCGCGAGAGCTCTACCGTCGCGGCCTTTCCGTCGGACGCGAACACATCGCTTCGCTCGTGAACACGCTTTTCCTAGCCTACGCTGGCGCGTCGTTGCCGCTCTTCCTGCTGTTTACGGTCTACAAGGAGCAGCCGGTCTGGTACTTGTTGAATAACGAACTTATCTCCGAAGAAATCGTCCGCACGCTGGTCGGTAGCGTCTGTTTGATCCTCGCCGTGCCAATCACCACTGCGCTTGCGGCCATGATTTTCGGAAAAACAGGTGTCGATCCCGACGCGGGACATCAAGAGCATCACCACGTGCATTAACCTACTCAAAGACGGTATACTGTAGACAGTTTTAGCGAGGGGAGGTGCTGTATGATACATCGACATAAGCTCGGTTTGGCGGTCGGTGGCCTGCTTGGCCTCTGGCATGCCGCTTGGGCATTACTCGTCGTGCTGGGCTGGGCACAGCCGTTCCTTGATTTTATTTTCAAGCTGCACTTCATTAACCCGCCCTACAAGGTTGTCGGTTTTGATCCCGTCCTCGCAATCGGCCTCATCATTGTCACGTCGCTGCTTGGCTATCTTATTGGTTGGGTTCTTGGTGCGTTGTGGAACAAGGTGAATCGCGCGTAGGCGATTAAAAAAACAACCCATAACGCACGGGTTGTTTTTAGTGTCCTTAGCGTACGCCCAGAATCGTGTAACTGATCGTTTTTCCATTTGCCGAGATGGAAACGCGGTCGCCTTTTTTTCGTCCCATTAAAGCGGCGCCAAGCGGGGAGAGGTACGAGATCGCGCCGCTGCCCGGCGACGTCTCCTGCGAACCAACGATGTCGTATATCTTCGTCTTACCGTTGATTTCGAGCTCGACGGACGCACCGATGCGTACGCTGCCATCGGCGGCCGCTCCGCGTTTGATCGGGATGGCGTTTTTGAGGCGTTCCTTGATTTCGAAGACGCGCATGTCGAGCCCGTTCACCTTCGCCTTGGCCGCTGAATAGGCGAAGTTTTCGGAAAGGTCTCCCATTTCGCGGGTGCGTCGAAGCTCCTCGACCGCTTTCGGTCGAATGCGCTGCTCAATGCGCTCAAGTTCATTCTTGAGTTCTTGGATGGCTTCGGCGGTCAGGTGATAGTCGGCCGGACCTGAAGCGTACTTTCCGGGCTTACGGTGGGGGACTTGCATAGCGCCTCTATGGTACCCGACTTGCCGAATGTCACAAAACGGAGTATCGTTCCTGCCGATATGGCAAACGATACCGTCGTCCTGCGCTTCAGTGACGTCACCTTCGAATATGGCGACCATAAAACGATCCTCGACGAGGCCTCTTTTTCTGTTCGCAACGGTTCGAAGATTGCCCTCATGGGTCAAAACGGCGCCGGCAAGACGTCGCTTTTCAAGCTGATTCTGGGAGAAATGAAGCACCGCTCGGGCGGCATTTTCCTGACGCCGAAAGACGCAACCATCGGCATCGCCAAGCAGGTCTTCACGCAGGAGCAGCTCGACACCACGGTGCGCGATCTCTTCGCCTCGACGTTCGCAGAAGTACCGTACAACCTCGATAAGCGCATCGCCGACGCGTTCGAAGCCGTGAACTTCACAACGGATCTCACGAAAAAAGTACGCGCGCATTCGGGCGGACAGCAAGCGCGCCTGCTTTTGGCCTACGCCTTGATTCAAAACCCCGACGTCCTCCTGCTCGACGAGCCGACCAACAACCTTGATCAAGCCGGCATCGAACATCTGACCGGCTTCTTGATGACCTACGACAAAACCGTCATCGTCATCTCGCACGACGCGGAATTCTTGAACGCCTTCACGGATGGCGTCCTTTACCTCGACGTCCATACCCACAAAGTCGAGCAATACGACGGCAACTATTTCAACGTCGTCGAGGAAATCACCCAGCGCGTCGAACGCAAGCGTCAGCAAAACGCCCGCGCCGAAGCCGAAATCCGCAAAAAGCGCGAACAGGCCGAAGTCTTCGCGCACAAGGGC
>CAZKMF010000158.1:0-6367 GCA_964553975.1 uncultured Gammaproteobacteria bacterium
GGTGGCGAACGATACACGAACAAAAATTATTCATTTCATTCATCCCCTATGTTCGAACTCACCTCGAAACAGAAGGAACTGCTCGACGCGATCTCGGAGCACGTCGACAAGCGCGGCGTGATGCCAAGCTACCGCGAACTCGCCGGCGCCATGGGCGCGTCCAGTCCGGCCACGATCCATAAGCACGTGTCGCTGCTCGAAAAAAAGGGATACGTCCTGCGCCACGACGGCGGCCGCTCGCTCGCGCTCACACCCAAAGCGACGATGCGTCGTCCGGCCATCGGTCTGCCGCTGCGCGGACTCATCACGGCGGGTCAGCCGATCGAAGCGATCGAAACGAACGATACGATCGACGTCCCGGCCGACCTCGTTGTCGACGAAGTTAACTCCTACGTGTTGAAAGTGCGCGGTACTTCGATGATTGACGACGGCATTCTCGACGGCGACTACGTTGTCGTGGAACGCAATCCGTCTCCTCGCAACGGCGACATTGTCGTGGCGCTTCTCGAAAACACCTACGCGACGCTCAAACGTTTCTACCGCGAAGCGACGCGTATCCGTCTGCAGCCCGCGAACGCCATGATGTCCCCCATCTTCGTTCACGACCCGCTCATCCAAGGTGTTGTCCGCGCCGTGCTCCGAAAGTATTAATCAGCTCTTAAAAGCTTTAACCACTTTTTTATGAGCAGGAGGAAATTCAAGTCCATGTATCGTCAGCTCGTCGGCAAAGTCGTTGATTGGTTTGAAATCTCCGAATATGAAGATCGAGTCGACTCGCTGGCCTTATAGACGCGTTCGTTCGGCCGTTGGTATACTGGAGCCCGCTAACATTCTCCGCACTATTTTGTATGTCAGACCTCCAGCCGAAACCCTTGAAATACGCGTCCTTGCCGGGACTTTCTGAAAAGCAGCTTTCCGAGCATCACGACGTGCTGTACGCCGGGTACGTCAAAAAAACCAACGAAATCCGCGCCAAGCTCTCCGCCGTCGACCTTGCCAACGTCAACGCTACCTACAGCGACCTGCGCGAGCTGAAAATCGAAGAGACGTTTGCGCTGAACGGCGTGAAACTCCACGAACGCTATTTTGATAACCTTGGTGGCAATGGCGGCGCTCCGTCCGGCGCGATCGCCGACCTCTTGATGCGCGACTTCGGTTCGTACGAGAAGTGGGCCGCTGAATTCGCCGCCTGCGGATTGGCCGCGCGCGGCTGGGTCGTGCTCGCCTACGATTTGGAAGAACAGCGCCTCATGAACGTCGTCTGCGACGTCCATAACCAGGGCGGCGTCTGGGGCCAGATCCCACTCCTCGTGCTTGACGTCTACGAGCACGCGTACTTTATTGATTACGCCACCGGACGCAAAAAGTATTTGGAAACGTTCATGCAGAACGTGGACTGGAGCGTTCCGAACGCCCAGATCGAAAAATATAACCTGAAATAGTATGCAAACCCTGATCGGCAAAGAGGCTCCGAACTTCAAACTGCAAGGCGTTTCTCACGAAGAGTTCAAGGACTACACGCTGACGGACTACCGCGGCAAGTGGGTCGTACTCTTCTTCTATCCTCTCGACTTCACCTTCATCTGCCCGACGGAAATCACCGGTTTCTCTAAGGCTGATGACGAATTCGAGAAGCTGAATGCCAAAGTGCTCGGCGTTTCGACCGACTCGGTCCACTCGCACAAAGCTTGGCTCAAGGAACTCGGCGCGCTCAAGTATCCGCTGCTCTCGGACATGAACCACAAAGTCTCGTCCGACTACGGCGTCTTGATTGAAGAAGAAGGCATCGCGCTGCGCGGCACCTTCATCATCGACCCCGAAGGCGTCGTGCGCTACGCGCTCGTCCACGACAACGGCGTCGGCCGTTCGGTCAAAGAAACCCTCCGCGCCCTCCAAGCCCTCCAAACCGGCGAGCTCTGCCCGGTTGAATGGACGCCGGGAGAAAAGACGCTCGGAAAGGCCTAAACATAAAATCCCCGACCTATCGTCGGGGATTTTGTTTACATTTTTCTCAACAACTCGAGCAGTAGTCTCACTCCGTATCCGCTCGCACCCCAGGAACGCTCGTCGTTGTAGTCTTTTTCGTTGTAGGCCGGGCCGGCGATGTCGAGGTGGGCCCAGGGGGTTGCGCCGACGAATTCTTTCAGGAAGAGTCCGGCCGTAATTGTACCGCCATAGCGGCCGCCGCCGATGTTCTTTACGTCGGCGTGGCGGCTTTTGACGAGTTCGGCGTACTCAGAGAAGAGCGGTAGGCGCCAAAGGTGCTCTCCCGAGGCCGTAGCCGCCTGCTCGAGACGTGCGGCGAGCTTGTCGTCGTCGGTCATGAGTCCGGCGATATCCTGACCAAGCGCGACCATGCAGGCGCCGGTCAAGGTCGCGAGATCGATCAGCATGTCCGGTTTGAGTTCCGATCCGTAGAAAAGCGCGTCAGCGAGCGTGACACGGCCTTCGGCGTCGGTGTTGAGAATTTCAATCGTCTTGCCGGACATCGTCTTCACGATATCGCCGGGACGAATTGCTGTGCCAGAGGGCATATTCTCGACAAGCGCCGCAATGCCGTGCACTTCAACCGGCAATTTCAAAACGGTCAGGGCGCGAAAGACGGCAAGTACCGCCGCCGCGCCGGCCATGTCGATGTTCATGTCGATCATGCCTTCGGCGGGCTTGAGCGAAAGGCCGCCGGAATCAAAGGTCACGCCTTTGCCGACCAAAACGACGCGCTTCTTCGCGTTCGGCGGTTTGTAGGCGATATGAACCATCTTCGGTTCGTGGGCGGAGCCCTGCGCCACGGCCAAAATACCGCCGCAACCCATGTCCTGCAGCTCCTTGCGGCCAAAAATCTTAATCGACATGCGCTTCTGTCCGACGGCGAGCGCCAGCGCTTCTTGCACGAAGGTGGCCGGATGCATGTCGAGCGCAGGCGTATTGACGAGATGCCGCGCGTACATGGCGGCGTCGGCGACCGCACCAGCTTCGGTAATCGCCTTCGCGAAAACGGCGGCGTTGACGTTAGAGGCGACAAGTAGAAACGCTTCCTCTACCGGCTTGTTCTTATCTTCTTTGTATTTCTCGTAGCGGTACCCGCCGAGCAAAAGACCTTCGGCAGCGGCTTGGAGCGCTTCCGCGGTTTTGGAACTCGCTTTCTCGAGCGGGATCCAGAGCGCCAAACTCTTCGCCTTCGAAGCGGACGCCATCTTGGCGGCGCGGGCGGCGGCGCTGCGCAAACGGTTCAATTGAAAACCTTTTCGATCGCCGAGGCCGAGCAAGGCCAGCTTGCGATACGGAAGCTTGCCGTGGGTGTGCATCGTGAGCGTTGCGCCCACGCTCGCCTTGAATTCCTCCTCTTTCACGTGCACGAACACGTGTCCGCCGAGTGCGACGTCCAGTTTACTAATTGGCGTAATTTCAGAACCCTCAAAGACGCCGACGACAAGAATATCGGCTTTAACTTCCTGGGGAAGCGCGGTTGAACGGGTGATGCGCATACGGAAATATAGAGACGTTGTACGGCCACCTTATGCGCGGCGCGCCGCGGCGTCAACGTTTCTTAAGGGCGCCTTCGCGTTCAAGCAAGGCGCGCTTTCGTTCGGGCCCGCCAAAGGCGTAGTCCCCAACCGCGCCGTCCGCGCGAATGACGCGGTGGCACGGCACGCGTTTCGTGTCGCGGTTCCGGCTCATGATCGTGCCAACGGTGCGCGCCGCGCCCGGGCGTCCCGCTGCTGCGGCGACTTCTCCGTACGTCCGGGTCTGACCGCGCGGAATTTTCGAAACAACGTCATACACACGCCGCGCAAACGGTGTTGCGGGCTCCAAGCCATGTGAACGCGAAGCGTTTTTACGCGGCGAGCGTTTTGAGATCAGCGAGGACTTCTTCGGCATGGTTGGCGGGTTTCACGTCTTCGTAGATTTTGGCGATCTTGCCATCGGGACCGATCAGGAACGACCAGCGCTTGGTGCCCATGTATTCGCGTCCCATGAACTTCTTTTTGCCCCAAACGCCATAGTCGGCGACGGTTTCCTTCTTCTCGTCGGCGAGCAGCGTGAACGGCAAGTCGAATTTCTTCACGAACTTTCCGTGGCTCTTCACCGAGTCGACGGAGACGCCAAGAACGGCAACTTTAAGCTTTTTGAACTTCGGAAAGGTATCGCGCAGTGCGCAGGCTTCCGTCGTGCAGCCGGGCGTATCGTCCTTCGGATAGAAATACAACAAAACCCAGGAACCGGCGTAGTCCTTAAGCGCGTGCGTTTTTCCGTCTTGATCCGGCAGCGAGAAGGCCGGGGCGCGACTTCCTTTTTTCAGCGTAGGCATAGGTAAGATGTACGGAATCGTGCGGGAAGTATATCATACGTCCTGGAGGAAAAACCTATGCAAGACGAACCATTGATCGGACAAACCTGCGTGGCCTGCCGCGGCGGCATGCCTTCACTAACGCGCGAAGAGGCGGAGGCACTGTTGCCGCAAGTTCCCGGTTGGAACATTGCGGACGACGCCAAGTCGATTCGTCGCGACTTCACGTTCAAGAACTACGCGGAAGCGCTCGACCTCCTGAACAAGGTCTCCGCCGTCGCCGAAGCGGAAGGTCATCATCCCGACTACAGCGGCGGATGGGGCCGGCTCACGCTCGTGCTGACGACGCACGCGATCAAGGGACTCTCGAAGAACGACTTCATCATCGCCGCAAAAACAAACGCGCTGCTTTCCTGAGCAGCGCGTTTTTTCTTTTAGGCGCGGACGCGGAAGATGTAGGTCTTGAGGTACGCCGATTCGGGGAAGTAGACGGAGAGCGGATGGTCGGCGCTTTGGCGCACGGCCTGGATCATGTCGAGTCGGAGTCCGGCCTGCACCGAAGCGCGGCGGAGCGTAAAGGCAAGATCGTCTTCCGTCAGGAAGTGCGAGCAGCTCGAGGTGGCGAAGATACCGCCATCCTTCACGAGGCGCATCGCGGCGCGATTCACGAAGTGATAGGCTTTGCGACCCTCTTCGGAATCTTTCATCGCTTTGATGAGCGCCGGCGGGTCCATGACGACAATGTCGTACTTCTTCTCTTGGCCCGCGCCCAACCACTGGAAGATGTCGGCGGATTCGGTCGTGAATTTCTTTTCGGAAAAATCGTGCAATTCGGCGTGCTTGCGGCAGAGTTCAAGCGCTTCTTCGGAAGCGTCGATGTTATGCACGGACGAAGCGCCACCTTTCATCATGGCGACGGAAGCCGCGCCCGAATACGAGAAGAGGTTCAGCGCGTCTTTCCCTTTCGCCAAACGGCCAAGGGCGTAGCGCGCATCTTTTTGATCCAGGAAAAAACCGGTTTTCTGGCCTTTGATCGGATCCGCCAAAAAACGAATCCCGCGCTCTTCGAACGCGACGAGATCGTCGGCCGCGCCTTCGTGGATTTTAACGACGTCTTCCAAACCCTCTTCGGCACGCACCGGGAGGTCGCTGCGCTCGATCAGGCAGACCGGACGCAACGTCTCGGTGATCGCGGCAAGCACGTGATCGCGCATGGCATCCATCCCGGCGGTCGAGATCTGGAAGACGACCGTGTCGCCGTAGCGATCGATCACGAGCCCTGGAATGCCGTCCGCCTCGCCAAAGACGACGCGGTATCCGGTCGTATCGGTACCGTGTCCGTAGCCCATGAGCTTGCGACGATCTTCGGCCTCCGCGATTTTTTCTTTGAACCACGCGAGATCGATCGTCGCTTCGCCGAATTCAAAACAACGGACCGCGATCGAAGAGCGCGCCGAAAACGTACCCGTCGCCAAAATCTTGCCGTTCTTGTCGGCGACGCGCACAAGCGAGCCGTGCTCGGCCTCGAGATCTTCAAGGGCGCCGGAGAAGATCCAAGGATGCCGGAAACCAACGTTGGCTTCTTTGCCGGCTTTGAGTGTGAGAGTTTTCATATCGAACGGAGCATAGCAGGAATAAGGGTAAAAGAAAAGGGTCTTGGCCTGGGCGCGCTTTCCGCCATCGCTCCAGCCGGGTATACTGGCTGGAGCTTCATCCACGTCGAATGCGTCTTATGCGAGGGTTCGAAATGCCTCAGCAGGAAACGGAGGGTATACGGATCGCCAAGCTGGCGGAATCAGCCGCGCTTTTGGCTTCAAGAATCGACTTACGGAGAGTCCCGAACGGGCATATTTTTGCCGCGTTCGATCAGGCAGGCATCACGGATCTCGGCGAGCGCAGACGCTTGCTCGGCAAAGTCAGGGCCGCGATGCACCGCAGCGCGGCAACGGACCGAGGACGCGCATCTTCAGAGCGCGCTCAGCACCCAGATGAAAAAGATCAGGATATTCCTCTCTCGAAACGCGTCGACATCATCGAAGACGCGCGCCGAGCGGAGGCGAATCATCCGGAAGACTCGGA
>CAZKMF010000159.1:0-5699 GCA_964553975.1 uncultured Gammaproteobacteria bacterium
GCGCTTATCTCCAATCATAGAGGCGTTCTTCAACCACGAGCGTTTGATAATTTCCGCTCACGCCGCGATAACGGACGCTCGAACTGACGGCGAGACCGACAAGCGTTTCCGTACCGAGGCAAGTTCCGGAACCGCCGACGATCCGTTCGACGCTCGACGCGTTGTCGCGGCACAGGTGCTGCAATGTCACGACGCGGCTGTAGGGCGTCACGGTGCTGCCAGACGGCGGCGCGTCCGCTTGAGCAAAGATGCCGCTCGGCGTCAGATAGACCGACGCGTTCGGATTCGCGAGCGACGTGGCCGCGAACGAGGGCGTCCAAACGCCGCTCTCGAGATCGAGCAGCGGACGGATCGTTTTGTTGCCGCCCGCGTCGACGAGTCCGACTTGAAAACTTTGGCTCTTCAACCAATTCGTGTCGCGCAGGGAACGCACGACTTCAAGGCCTTCGCGCGCCAAGTTCGCCGCGACGATCTGCTGTCCGCCGACGCGCGAGGCGGTGATCGAAGCCTGCACGAGCGCGAGCGCACTCGCGATCGACGTCACGATGACGGTAATCGCTACCATAGCTTCGATGAACGATTGCCCGCGCCGCTTCGCGCGGAAGAGGCGGCGGAACCAGCGTTCAGTCGTGTTCGATTTTTCCGGAGAGGGTGTAGACATTGACGTGTCGGGTAGTCGCGCCGAAGTGATGACCGAGCGTGAGCGTGACGATCGGCGTGCCGGAGGATGAACCGTTGACGTACACCTGGCCGTACGGCGGCGCGTAGACAAGGTCGAGCGGCGTTCCGGCACTCGCGGCGGTTAATTGCACGGCGTTCGAAGCGATGTACGGTACCGTTGCGACGTCTTCACCCGCATCATACCGCCAATCCCCGTCCGTGTCGTAAAATAGCAGAAACGTCGAAGCGGGCGACGTCGTAAAACGAATACCGTAGCCCGTCGGAACGCGCTTTTGGCAGACGCCTCCGGTACAGGCAACCGCGGGATTCTTCGGCTCGCAGACGCTGAGATCGCTTGATCCCCCGCTGCAGACGGACGCCAATCGTCCAGAGAGCGCTGAGGTTTGCACCGAACGGATCTGATTCACGACAAGCTCGGAAGCCAAGCGCACCTCCGCGCTTTTTTGGCCGCCGCGGAAGTTCGCCATCATCATCCCGGTGATCACGCCGATAATCGAGATGGAGACGAGCAACTCAACGAGCGTGAATCCGGCAGTGGCGCGTCTCCTCGCGGCCGCGCGTTCAATAGCCGAGAAGCGAGGCATACCAATCGAGGATAGGTTGGCCGAAGAAGAGCGTGCCGACGGTCGCGAAGCTGAGAAAGGTACCAAAGGCGATACGTCCGGACCAACGCGCCTTACCGGCCGCGATGAGTCCGAGCGCCACGAGCGCTCCAACCATGTAGGCCGCGAAGATCGCTAAAAGAATTCGAGGGAATCCAAGCATCATGCCCATCATCGCGCCAATGCGGATATCGCCGCCGCCAATCCAGCGTCCTCGGGAAACGGCGTACTGCAGCATGAAGAACCCGCCGCCGACAACGGCGGCCACAAGCAGATTGAGCGCGTGCGCGCCGAGCGCGAGGTTCAAAAGGAAAGCGACCGCCGCCATCGGCAGCGTGACGGAATCGAACACGACCATGTCGAGCAGATCGACGACAAAAATAACCGTCAAACCGGCGATGAAGATCGCGTCGCGCAGAAACACGAGCGGCTGAGCGATAAAACTCGCCTCGCCTCCCCGCGCGAAATACGCCACAAGGAACAGCACGGACACGGCCGCCTCGACGATCGGGTACTGCCACGAGATCGGTTTCTTGCACGTGCGGCAACGTCCGCGCAAAAAGAGAAAACTCAAAAGCGGCAACAGTTCCGTCGGTCGAAGCGTCGTTAAACACTTTGGACAACGCGACCGCGACCGCCACCCCGTCTCGCCGGAACGAAGCCGTCCGATCATGACGTTCAGGAAACTGCCGACGACGAGTCCGAAAAGCCCGACGAGCAGGGCGACCATGGGTTTACGGGCAGGTGCCGTTTTTAACGGCCGTCTGGTCGGCAATCACGGTACCAGCGGAAAGACCGCTCGCGGCCACGCCCTGTTCAAGCGTCGACTGAATGCAATAACCGTTGCAGGGAGCGATGGTGCACACGCTGCCCGCGCCATCCGTACTCTTGTAGACGTAGTTGGCGCCGCCCGGAACCGGGTTGGAAGGCACGAGGCCCATGTAAATCTTGCCCGCGTCGCAGTTCCCAGCGGTTTGATCGGCTTTGAAACCGGAGGCGGAACCAAGCGAGCAAAGCACGTCTGTCGTCGTGCCTCCAAGAACGATCCCCGAAGCGACGACGGGGTACCCGGAGCCCGGCTCATACGAAAGCTCCAGCGCCTTCTGGATTTGTTTGAGATCGGACGCCCGCTTCGTATCGCGCGCTTTCGCACGCGCGCTGCTCACGGCGGCAACCGCGATCGTGGCCAAAAGACCGATGATCGCAATCACAATAAGCAACTCGATCAAGGTAAAGGCTCGCGGTCTTGAGGTAGACGCCATAAAATAGCTAGTGAACAACTGGTCCTAGTATACCATAAAACCCGCCCGGCAGAGCCGAGCGGGTTTCGTGTTCCGAGACTTAGCAGCTTGCGCCAGCCTGGATGCCGTTCTGGTTCGCGCAGTTGGAACCGGAGCCGAGCTGACCAGTTGCGCCTTCAAGGCTGAAGGTGACGGAGTACGTACCGGTGCCGGACGTGCTGTTGTAGACGTAGTTGGCGCCGTTCGGAGTCGGGTTGGACGGGACGAGACCCATATAGATCGTGCCCGTACCGCAAGCGGCCGACGTGGCGACGAAGCTGGCGGAGCTGGAGACGTTGCAGAGCACTTTGTAGTTGGTGCTGCCGAGCGTCAAGTTCGTGCCGGCCGGGTAGTTGTTGGTTTCGGAGAAACCGAGCTCGAGGGCGGTCTGGATCTGGCGGATGTCCGAGACGCGCTTCGCGTCACGAGAGCGCTGACGAGCGCTGTTGAGTGCGACGACGGCGAGCGTGGAGAGCAAGCCGATGATCGCGATGACCACGAGCAGCTCGATAAGTGTGAAACCCGATTGGCTACGTTTCATATGACGAAACGAAAATGAATCTTAGAACTTAATTATCCACAGTCTAACACATTTTCAACGCGAGCACGAGAGTCCACGCGTCGAAGCTGTGCAAACTCCTCCGGGCAAGCCGCCGATCGCGCCTTCAAGTGTGAAGGATAAGCGATATTCTCCGCAGATCGTGGCGCCGCGCGCGTCGCAACCCGCCGGCTCCGCCGCGTATCCCAGGGCTTGTACCAAGGCCACGTCGTCCGCGGGCAACTCGGAAGCGGCGGCCGGATACGACGCCTTCTTCGCGCGATACGTTTCGAGCGCGGCTTGCGCTTGCCGCACGCTGGACACGCGCATGGCGTCGCGCGCCCGACGTCGCGTATCCAACACGCCGAGCGTCATCGGCACGATCAGCACGAGTACGACGCCGGCGGCAAGCAATCCCTCGATGAGCGTGAAACCTTTTCGCATACTCACATTTGTTGGGCCAAGGTATACATCGGCAAAATGATGGCGGAGACGAGACCGCCGACCGCGACACCCATGAGCACCATGATAATCGGTTCAATCGCGACGGAAAGATTGGCGACAATCGCGTTGATCTCGCGCGTGTAGAAATCCGTCAGGCGCTCAAGCACCTGCTGCATCTTTCCGGTCTCCTCACCGACGGCGATCATCTGCGTGACCATGTCCGGTATTTCCTTGCGCGTCTTCCAGACGGTCGTCATCGAATTTCCCGCGGCGACTTCCTGCACGGTCTTGACAAGGCCTTCGCGAAACGTCTCGTTACCGACAACACCGGAGACGACTTTGAGACTCGTCACCATGTCGACACCTCCTTCAATCAGCGTCGCGAGACTGTGCGTGATGCGCGTGATATAGATGCGTTTGAAAAGAGGTCCGAAGACGGGAATCATGAGCACGAAGGCATCGAGCGCCCTTTTGCCGGCGGGCGTTCGATAGGCGCCACGAAGGCCGAAGATGATGCCGAAGACGCCGCCGATAACGACGTACCAGAAGTGCACGAAGAAATCGCTGACGGCGATCAGCATGCGCGTCGTTGGAGGCAACGAAACGCCGCTTTCGCGCAGCACGTCCGTCAGTTTCGGTACGACGAAAATCATCATGAGCGTACCGACGACGAAAAGCATCGCCAGGACGAAGATCGGGTAGGTCATGGCGCCGCGGACGCGCTGGCGCAAGTCGTAATCTTTCTCTTCCTGGTCGGCCAGATATTGAAGGACCTCATCCAGTTTTCCGGACGTTTCGCCGGAGCGGATCAGGTTCACGTAAAACGTGCCGAAAATGTGGGGATACTTGTTAAAAGCGTCGGAGAGCCGCACGCCGCCTTCAACCTCGTTCGCGACGTCCAGCACGATTTCATGAAGCTTCTGATTCGTCGTCTGCCGGGCGGCCGTACGCAGGGCGCGCACGATCGAAACCGACGCGCTGATCATGACGGAAAGTTGGCGCGAAAAAATGACGACGTCCTTGGGCGAGACGCGGCGCAGGAACGTGAAACTGCGCGTCGCGAACGACGGCGCGTCTCTCGCCGTAAGCGAGATCGTCTGATAGCCGTGCTCGCGCAAGACGTCGCCGGCTTGGGTTTCGCTTTCGGCTTCGACGGCGCCTTCCAGCGTCGCGCCGCGCGAATCCTTCACCTTGTAGGTATAAATCGTCATGGACTCAGGCTACGTGCAGTATTTTTTTGACCTTCCGAACCATGTCGCTCGGCACGACGTGCGCTTTGATCATGAACTCCATCGCGCCTTCTTTCAAGCAGCGCTCGACGTCCTCTTTGCGACAAAGATCCGTGATCATCGCAACCGGAATCTTGGCGAGCGTCTGGTTCTGTCTTAGACGCCGGAGCGTTTCGAATCCATCAAGTTTCGGGATGTGGGTATCGAGCAAAATAACGTCTGGCACATGCTTCTCGGCAAGTTTCAAACACTGCTCACCGTCTTCAGCATGCAGAACGGTGCAACCCTCCAATTCAAGTTTGGTGGCGTACACGCTCGCTAAAAACAATTCACTTTCCGCCAAGAGAATTTTCACGCCTTGAAGTGCGGCCATAGCGTTATTCGCGCGCCAAGCGCAAGACTTCGTCAACCGTTGTCGTGCCTTCGAGCACCTTTAAGACCGCGTCTTGACGCATCGTGATCCATCCTTGGCGTTTCACTTCAGCCTTCACCTGATCAATTGGATACCCATTATTCATGAGTCGCTGGATCTCGGGCGTGACAGCGATCAGCTCGGCGATGACGGTGCGTCCGGCGTACCCCGTATCGCTGCAGCGCGGACAACCCGCCCCCTTGAAGAACGGCAACGGGCCTTCAATCGTGATACCTGGCGGATAATAGGCAGGCGGAATCTCTTTCAGGCTATCACGCATCATTTGCTGGAGGTTTTCCGGCACGTCGGCCGGACCTTTGCAGTGCTCGCAGATTTTCCGCGCCAAGCGCTGGGCGATCAGCAAGTTCAACGTCGCCGAAAGCAAGAACGGCTCGACGCCGAGGTCGATCAAGCGCGGCACGACGCCGATCGCGTCGTTGGTGTGGATCGTCGAGAGAATCAAGTGGCCGGTAAGAGCGGCATGCACGGCGAGCTCCCCCGTTTCCTGGTCGC
>CAZKMF010000160.1:0-4187 GCA_964553975.1 uncultured Gammaproteobacteria bacterium
TATCAATCAAAAACGCGCGCGTCAATTAACATTGCGCGCGCGTTTCTCTTTGGTTTCTTTCGTCATTCCAGTGAACAATATTATTGTTCACATCTTTTTAGCTTCTTCGGAGCGCGATGTTCTCCATAAGCGAGATCAAAACGAAGTGCATGACGAGCGATGTACCTCCGTAACTCACGAACGGCAGCGCCAGACCCGTGACCGGCAAGATCCCAGAAGCGACGCCGATGTTCACGAAGGCTTCGGAAGCAATCAGGACGCTCGTGCCGATCACGAGGAAGAGGGTGAAGTCATCTCGAGACGACTTGGCCAGCACGTAGAGTCGCGAGAAGAGGACGGTGAAGAGGCCGAGCAAAATCGTCACGCCGACGAAGCCGAGCTCTTCGGCGATGACGGAGAAGATGAAGTCTGTGCGTGCTTCGGGAAGGAAGCGCAGTTGGCTCTGCGAACCCGACGCGACTCCCCTACCCGCGAACTGCCCGGCGCCGATCGCGATGACCGACTGGGTGACGTTGTAGCCGCGGCCGAACGGATCGCTGGCAGGATTCAAGAAGGTGAGCACGCGCGTCTTCTGGTACGGACGCAGGAGGAAGGCCCACGAGATCGCGCCGAAGACGACCGCCACGGCCGCCATCGTCAGGAGATGTTTGGCGCGCAGACCGGAGGCGAGCACCATGCCGAACCAAATCGCGGCGAGGATAATCGAACCTCCCAAGTCCGGCTGCAGCACGACGAGCAGGATCATGAAGGCGACGGTCACGGAGCTCTGGATCACGACGCGAATGTCTTTCGTGTAGCGTCCGTGCGTCGCCAGGAATTTTGCCATGACGATGATCAGTACGATCTTGGCCAACTCGACCGGTTGGAAACCCGCCGGACCGAGGTAGAGCCAACCGCGCGTGCCGCGAATCACCTGACCGACGACCAAGACGACGCCGAGCAAGAGGAGCATGCCGAAGTACATCGGCACCGTCACGAAGCCGAGCCAGCGATAATGAAAGCTGACCGACCCGGCGAAGACAATGAGAAGACCAAGCACGAAGAAGAGTAGCTGTTTTTTGAAACTGCCAAAATCGCTCTCGGCACCGAGACCGATCGAATAGAGCGCGAGGAGTCCGAGACCGGTCAGCAGCACGGCCGAGCCGAACAACAGCCAGTCGAATTTCCTGTACGCGTGGAGTGTGCGTTGCAGCATGCGTAAAAGTTCACTAGGATACTACTGAAACACATCCTCTATGACAATGCGCGCGACCGCAACCCTTTCACTCGTCACGCTTCTCGTCGGCGCCGGCTTGGCCAGCTGGTTCTTTTTGCGTCCAAGCCGCTCCAGCACCTACGTCGACATGAGCCGCGCATCCATCATTAAAGAAATGCGGCAACTCGGTCGCCTCGAGACGGCGTCCTTCACGATTGAGAAAATCATCGAAGCGGGAAAAGACGACGGCAGCCCCTGGCGCAATCTGTTGTTCGGAGACAAGCTGCTTCTGATTGCGAACGGCGAAGTCATCGCCGGCTACGACCTGAGCACGCTCGCCGATGGCGATGTTGAGAAGATGTCGAAGACACTGCGCATCAAACTTCCGGCGCCACAGATCCTCTCGGTGCGTCTCGACAACGAGAAGACGCGCGTCTACGACCGCAACCAAGGCATCCTCTCTCGCGGCGACAAAGACCTCGAAACGGAAGCGCGCCTCGCCGCCGAACAATCGATCCGTGAAGCTGCCTGCGCGGCCGGCATCCTCGGCCAAGCCCAGGAGAACGCCGTAAAGCAACTCAAAGCACTCTTCGGTTCACTCGGGTACACCGACATCATCATTCAAAGCCCGTCGGGAAGCTGCTAGAAAATCACACACGATAAAAAGACCGCGCGGACACGCGCGGTCTTTCGTTTCGGTTCGATGAGATTCAACCCGGCAAGCGATAGACGTTCGGATCGTAGATATTGATGTCGGGAACGACTTCGACTTTCGTCACCTGCGGCAGGACCTGATACCAGAACAGTTCCATCGGCTTCTTCGCGCCGGCCGCGAGCGAATCGACACGCACGCGATTCACACCGACAACCGCGTCGCCGCGGTACAAGAGCACGAGCAGGTCGACGTCATAATAGCCGTATGCCGAATCGTTCGCGAGCGTGAACTTCGCGCTCGAGACCGGTGCCGTCGCCAGCGGATCCGAGGGTACGTAGACCGGGTTCATCGCGTGGATATTCAGACGCAGATCGGCGAAGGCGGCGGGATCGGCGGCGCCATGCAATTCGGCGCGGCGCCAGTCGCGGCGTTCGATCTTCAATTCAACGCTGCCGCCCGCGCTTGAAGGGGCGCCGAGGGCCGAAAGATACTTCGCTTGGTTCGGCAAGATAAAAGCGTGCTGCAGCGGTTGTGGTTCGCCACCGATGATAAAGCGGTAGTCGAGCGCGGCCCAGAACATGCGATTTCGGTTTTCGATCGGCGCCAGGATATCCATCTTACCGACGCCACCCGAGAGCGCGATCGGCGCACCGATCTGCAGCTCTTCAAGCGTAACGCTCGGTACGCGTCCGTACTCTGGCGACGTCATCTGACGAATCGCTTGCTCCTCGCGCACGCCGCCGAACGCCAACCAGTCGGTAAATCCCCAGAGACCTGCGCCGATCAACACGACGTCGACAGCAATAAAAAGTCCGAGCCCCGCCTTACGGATCTGCTCGCGATGATCCACCCACCACTGGCTCCAGCGGATCTCTTTTTCGCTTGCGGCACCAGCGGACTCGAAGCCGCCGTTCAACGGATCTGCCATACCTTATAAGTATAGCAGATCGAAGCGGCGCGATCTCAAAAGCAGGCCTCTGTTCCACTTGCTCAGACCCGTTATTCACGATAGGATATGCCGGTATTCATCCCCTCTTTATGGCCAAAGAAGAAAAGAACACTTCCAGCTACGGTTCACAGCAGATCCAGGTTCTTGAGGGTCTCGATCCGGTGCGCAAGCGCCCGGGCATGTACATCGGTTCCACCGGCCCCGAAGGTCTTCACCACCTCATCTGGGAAATCGTCGACAACTGTATCGACGAAGCCATGGCGGGGCACGCGAAGGTTATCACCGTGCGGCTCCAGCCGAACGGCTACGTCGCCGTTGAAGATGACGGCCGCGGTATTCCGGTCGACACGCACAAGGATTACAAAATTTCCGCACTTGAACTTGTCTTTACCAAACTCCACGCCGGCGGCAAGTTCGGCGGCGGCGGCTATAAAGTATCGGGCGGCCTCCACGGCGTCGGCGCTTCCGTCGTCAACGCGCTTTCGACGCACCTGAAGGCCGAAGTGAAACGCGACGGCCAACTCTGGGTGCAGGAATATAAGGTAGGTAAGCCGCAAGGCAAGGTGAAAGCCGTCGGCAAAGCCAAAGGCACCGGCACGAACGTCATCTTCAAGGCCGACGACACGATCTTCACGACGACGGAGTACAACCCGAAGGTCATTCTCGACCGCATGCGCCAGCAAGCGTATCTGACGAAAGGTATCAAGATGATCTTCGTCGACGAACGCGACGCCAAGGATGTATCCACTTACTGCTTCTACTTCGAAGGCGGCGTGCAGTCGTACGTGCGCCACTTGAACCGCACGAAGACGCCCAAGCACGATTCGATTTTCTACGTGCATCGTCCGGTTGACGGCATCGAGATCGAAATCGGCATGCAGTATGTCGACGACTATAAGGAGACGCTCTTCGCGTTTGCCAACAACATCTCCAACCCCGAAGGCGGCACGCACGTCGCCGGTTTCCGCACTTCGCTCACGCGCATCTTGAACAACTACGCGCGCAAGCAGGGCTACCTGAAAGAAAAGGACGACAACCTCACGGGCGAAGATACGCGCGAAGGCATGACGGCCGTTATCTCGGTCAAAGTCGCCGATCCGCAGTTCGAAGGTCAGACGAAGGCGAAGCTCGGCAACCCCGAAGTACAGCCCGCCGTCGCAACGGCTTTCGCCGAGGCGCTCGAAATCTATCTCGAAGAGCACCCGGCCGACGCGCGCGCGATTCTCGAAAAATGTTTGCTCGCTGCCCGCGCCCGCATGGCCGCCCGCGCCGCGCGCGACACCGTGCTGCGCAAGGGCGCGCTTGAAGGTTTGACGTTGCCAGGTAAACTCGCCGACTGCTCTACCAAAGACGCCGCCCGCTCCGAGCTCTACATCGTCGAGGGTGAC
>CAZKMF010000161.1:0-6416 GCA_964553975.1 uncultured Gammaproteobacteria bacterium
ACGATTCGACGCGCTACTTTACCGTCAGTTCGACGTCCACGCTTATTAACACGGATTTGAATCTTGAAGATGGTACCGGCTCCGTCTCAGCGAACGCTGTGACGATTAACGCTGTCTCCGGCGTCATTACGGATACGACGGACATTGCCGCCGCGACGACGCGCGCAGCGATTACGTTCACGAACAGTCGACTTCTCACCACGTCTGTTGTGACGGTGAGTCAGTGTTCGACCCCCGACGCGGGCGCAATGATTGTCGCCGCCGTTACTCCCGGCGCCGGCAGCGGCACGATCACGGTACGGAACGTCGGAGCGAGCAATCAGACGTCGGATTGGAAGCTGTGCTACAGGATCAACAACTAGGCTTTATGAGTTTGACGCGCCATAAAACGTTTATGGCCGCTGTGTGCGGCGCGATCTTCGTGTGCGCGCCGTTTGCGGCAATGGCGGCGGCGGTGACGACCTGGCCGCAGCAAACAAATTTGGTGTTGTCAGGAAGCGGGATCACGCTTCAGATCGATGCGAGCTCGAAAGCGGACAGTCTATCGGTCGCTTCGACCAGTTTTACCGTCACGGTCGCGTCCGGCGACACCTTTACCGTGCGGTACCCCGGCCCCTCCTACGGCACCATGGCAAACAATGGCGGTATCAACAGCTGCAATCTTGTGAGTAGCGACAACGTTGCGGTTGTGAACGGCCCTAAGACGGTCACGTTTACACCGACGACGTCGACGTGCACGCCAGCTGTGACATCAAGCGTCGGCATGGGCGTCGCACCGTCCTCGATTCATCTTTCGACACCGAACGGGGGAGAAGTGCTGCCTGTAGGCTACGTCTACCGCGTCTATTGGACGTACACGGGTTCGCAGCTCCAAGGCGTGCGATTGTCGCTTTCAACAGATGGAGGATTTTCATGGAACCCGATCGGTACATCGATCGATCACACGCAAGGGTTTACAGATTGGACAGTGCCGACGTACGTGAATGATACGGCGGCAAAAATGCGCGTGCAGCTTCTTGGTAGCGGGGGATCCGTTCTCGCTACGGATGAATCGGACGGCGTGTTTTATATAGACGCTCCGACGCCTACGATCATTGCCCCCCGCCCCAGTTCCCGCGCCGACTCCCAGCGAGCCTGAACAGAAACTGGAGGCGCACGACGCTGTCGCAACGATCGCAGACGACAGGGCCTTGTCCGATGCGGGTACGCCGCTCGCCGCCTTTTGCAAGGAGCGTGAATTGATCAAGTTGCCCGACGATGGCAAGGACGCGACGCAGGGCGACAGCGCGGTGTATTACTGCGGCATCGACGGCAAACGGTATGCGTTTCCCAACGCTAAAACCTACGCGTCGTGGTACGCGGATTTTTCGAAGGTAAAAATCGTCTCCGCGCGGGACATGGCGGCGCTTCCGCTGGGCGGACTCGTGACGTACCGGCCCGGAACACGTCTTGTGAAGATACAGAGTGATCCGAAAACCTACGCCGTCGGTACGGGTGGTCTTCTCCGGCACGTGCCCGACGAAGCGACGGCGATTGCGCTCTTCGGAACCGCCTGGAGCTCGCTTGTGGATGATATCGACGTCGGTTTCTTTGTGAACTACCGTCTTGGTACCCCGTTCGTTTCAGCGCGCTGACGGTCAAGTATTGCCGGACACTTCGTTTTTATAGAGCGCCTTTTCGATATCGCGCAGCGTGGAAAGCATGTCTTCAAAATTCTTTCCTTCCGTAAATACGCAAAAGGTGAACGGCCTGTTTTCTGCATAGACGATGCCGCACTCGTGCAGTTCTCGAAGCGCGAGTTTTCCCGTTTCATCCAAGACGGTACGTTCGCCGTACTTCTCGACGAGAGGCGTGTGTGCCGGCAGGATGGAACGAATGCCTTGATCAAACGTTGATTTGGAGAGCAAGGCGAGGGCTTTCTCCGAGGACTCGCGGCTCAAGTACGATGAGTTATAGAGGGTGCGAAAAATGGCGGCAAAGCTGACGGTCGTGACGAAGTCGCGCGTAGTGTTCACGTGTTCTCTCGGTATTTTGATGCCAAGTTCAAGAAACGTGCGTTCCAAAAAACCTTGGTCGATGCTGGCGAGCAGAAGCGAGGTCGCGTTGTTGTCCGAATATTTGATCATGCGCTCGATCAAATTTTCAACGGAATACGCCTGCCCGACCTGAAGGCTCGATTTTGATTCGAACGTCTGCAGCTGCTGCGCACTGTTCAGATCGTCGCCGCCGGGATAGGTAAGCATGGTATGCATGACATCCGGATTGGTTTCCGCGTACTTCAAATACGCCACCATGAGCGGGATCTTCAGGAGCGATGCCGGACTATAGAGGCTTCGCTCGTTGATGCCGACGTATTGCAACGTGGTCAGGTCGCGGGAAAAAACCGAAGCGCGCGTCACTTTTCCGTCTTCAAGCGCGCGCGTAACGATCGCGTCGGCCTCCTGTTCCGCATCGCGCATGCGGCCGATCGTCGCTTCAAGCGTTTCGCAATCGGGCTCGGGGTTCACGAAACGATAATTCGTCGCGCACTTTTTGTGCCGGCTGGCGCTTGGGTCGACGTTGAATATTGGCCCCCACACCGCGTAACCGATACCGAGGCCGAGGCAACCGCAAAAAAAGAAGGCGCGAAGGCGTCTCAAAAGCGGATTTTTAGGTGCCGCTCGTTCAGATGCGTCTGCGGAATTCATGAGGGCGGCGAATGCGGTGCGTATATACTTCTCAATAACAGTACGAGATAATCATTACCGATGCAATTGTGGATGGCGTTGTTGCCTTCGACAAGGTCGGCGTTTCGTGGCAAACTGCCTCCAACACGACGAATCCACTCCCCATGCTTTCCCGCTTGAAATCGTTGATTCCGAAACCTTTCCTGCAGGCATACCACTGGTCGCTCGCGCTGCTTGCTGCCGCATGGTACGCCTGGCCGTCACGCCGCCTGATCGTCATTGGAGTCACCGGCACGAACGGTAAGACGACGGTCGTTAACCTGATCGCGCGCGTGCTTGAAGAGTCCGGAGAAAAGGTTGGATTGACTTCGACGGTCAATTTTCGCATTGCCGGCGAAGAGGTCGTCAACGACAAAAAAATGACGATGCCGGGGCGCTTCTTTTTGCAGAAAATGCTGCATCGTATGGTCGAGGCCGGCTGCCGGTACGCCGTAATCGAAACGTCGTCCCAAGGTCTCGACCAGTTTCGCCACCTCGGCATCGCGTACGACGTTGCGGTCTTCACGAACCTGACGCCGGAACACATCGAGGCGCACGGTGGATTCGAAAATTACAAGAACGCGAAGCTGAAACTGTTTCGAGCGCTGTCGGCGCACAAACGAAAGTATTTCTCGTCGCGAGGCGACGTTAAAAAAGTCGTCGTCGCCAACCTTGAGTCGGAACACGTGTGGGATTTTCTGGACGTTACGGCCGACAAGAAATACGGTTTTCTCGCCGACGGCGCCGAGGCGCCGGCCGGCTCCGTGCAGTGGCCGATGGCTGTCGTAAAAGTGCTCGACGTGCGTCTTAGAGCGGACGGATCTAGTTTTATCGTCCGTGACACACGTTTCGATCTCAAGATGCCTGGTCGTTACAATGTGCTGAACGCCCTTGCCGCCATTTCGGTCGGCCTGTCGCAAGGGCTCTCGCTCGAAACCATGGCGCGCGCGCTCGCGAAAGTCGATAACGTGCCGGGTCGGTTCGAACGGATCGACGAAGGTCAGGGCTTCTCGATCATCGTCGACTACGCGCCAGAGCCGGAATCGCTTCGCCAGGTCTACGCCGCCATTGAGCGGATGCCGCATCAGCGCATCATCCACGTGCTCGGTTCCGCGGGCGGTGGTCGCGATGTCGCCCGTCGCCCGATTCTCGGACGCCTGGCCGGCGAGAACGCCGACATCGCGATCGTGACGAACGAAGATCCGTATGACGACGATCCGAATCTGATCATCGCGCAGGTCGCGGCCGGCGCGGTTGAAGCGGGGATGCAGGAGAACGAGACATTGTTTAAAATCGAGGATCGTCGCTCTGCCATCGACAAGGCAATCGAATTGGCAGGTCCGGGCGACGTGGTCTTGCTGACGGGTAAAGGGGCCGAACAAGCGATTGTCGGACGCGGGGGAAAAATGACGCCATGGGACGAACGCCGCGTCGCGCGCGAACTGGTGCGTCGCCGCCTCGGCAAGCTACAATAGAGCCATGTCCATCGAACGACGTTTGGGGCTACGGGACGATGAAACGCTGCTTTCCGTCGCACGTCGCGCGCCGGTCACTCTTTTAGTTCCGATGCTGCTCGCGATCGGGCTTATCCTCGCGCCGCTTTTCTTGCTTGTGCCGCTACTCCGGCTCGAGCTCATCGGATACCTGTTGATAGGACTTCTCGAACTCATCGGTTTGCTCGTCGTTTTGCGCGTATCGCTCGATCAGCAATCTTCGTTTCTCGCCGTGACGGACAAGCGCCTTATCTTCGTGCGGCAGCATGGGTTGTTCGACCGGCACGTGACTGAACTGCCGTATTCCCGCGTGCAGCGCGTGTCGTATCGCGTGCAAGGGCTTTTGCCGACGCTGTTCCGGTACGGAACGCTACTTGTCGAATCCGCGGGCAACGAAGCTCCGCTCACCGTGCCGCGCGTCACGTATCCAGCGCGCACGCAGGATCTTATCAATGAACTCATGAGTGGCACGCACGGAGGGTTTGGCGACGTGTTACAGTCGGTTTCTCGGCTCGATCCGCGCCAGCTCGCCCTTTTGAAATCGGAAGTTGACCGCACGCTCCGGCTGCTTCCTCCGGATGAACGCGCGTGATAGCATGCACCCTATGCGCAAGTCGTCAGAGCGCGCTCCGAGGCGGTTGAGCTGGTTGGTCGCGGGTTTGGCCGCCACCGTTCTTTTGGCCGGTACAGGCTTCGCGCGCGAGGCGCTCAGGGCTCGTCAGATCGACCAGGAAATTCGTGCCCTCAAACAAGAAGCCGAAAGCCTGCGCGTCCGTAATTTTCAGGTTTCCTCGCTGCAAGCGTCGCTTGAGAGCGGCGAATTCCTGGAACGCGAAGCGCGCATGAAGCTCGGTCTTCAGAAGGAAGGCGAACGCGTCGTCGTCTTGCGCAAAGACGCGCCGCAAGCGCCAAAAAACGAAGCTTCGAGCGCGCCCGCTTTCGAAGAGTGGTCGAACGCGAAAAAGTGGTGGATTTCATTCGCTGATCCGCACGCATTTGCCGAGTATGTCCGATCAAGAAACGCACGCCCTTCCGCCACAACCCCAAACTCCACGCGTTGAACGTCATCTGACTCGCCGTCATTGGTACGGTCTGGTTAGCGGCGGTATTGTGCTGCTTATTGTAGCATTCGGCGTCGGGCTGTATCGCTATAATTGGCATGGCGGCGTGACGCAAATCGTCACCACGGTGTTGCCGTACCCGGCAGCGATCGTCGAAGGCCGCGTGGTACGATATTCCGACTATCAAGACGATCTCTCCGTCCTAGAAAACTTTTACAAAGCGGAACGCGGTCGGGCGCCGGCGGGTTCGGCGTTTCCTACCGAGGATGAATTGCAATCGCGCGTGCTCGATCGCTTGATCAAGGATCAGCTCGCCGAGGTGTTGGCCGATCGTTATCATATCGTCGTTACGTCGGAGGACGTGCGTACCGCGTACGACACGACGATCATCGACCAATCCTCGCTCGATTCTCCGGCTGGCAAAGCGAAAGCTCAGGCGCAAGCGGCTAACACGCTTGAGCAGCTCTACGGTCTCAGGCCTTCGCAATTCCAGAATCGCGTCCTGCATCCGTTTCTGATTCGTCAGCGGCTTGAGCAGGCGATTCGCGAGGATGAAGCGCTGAATGTTGAGAAGAAAAAGAAAGCGGAAGCGGCGCTGGCCGAACTGAAAGCCGGCAAAGCGTTCAAAGACGTCGCGATGACATACAGTGAAGACGCGAATGTCGCCGCTACGGGCGGCGAACGCGGATTGATCGGTCGCGGGCTTTTGCCTCCGGAAGTCGAAGCCGCCGCCTTCGCCCTCAAAAAAGGGGAAACAAGCGGGGTTGTACGGAGCGCGCTGGGGTATCATATTTTGCGCGTGACCGATCGGCAGGAGACGGGAGGTCGCGTATCGAAAGTGCAGCTCGAGGAAATCGTGATTCGCCCGATTCAGCTCGATGACTATCTGGAAGTCCAGAAAAAGACGGCCTCCATTACGATTTTTGTCCATTGAACTTCCCGAAGGGTTCCGGTATTCTAGGCACGCCTTCGGGCACGAGGGTGCCTTGACGCGAAATGGTCCTGCGGGTATCGTACATCGGTAGTATGCAACCTTCCCAAGGTTGAGAGACAGGTTCGATTCCCGTTACCCGCTCCATACTTCCAAACAAACCATTTTGCGCGACGGCGCAAAATACCTTCGTTACCATCAAGTCCACGCTTGCGTGGACGCGAAG
>CAZKMF010000162.1:0-2717 GCA_964553975.1 uncultured Gammaproteobacteria bacterium
CAACGCCGCGAAGATGCGCTTCGGCGGCGGATAGACCGTCTTGGTCGCGTAGGCGCGGCGCACGAATTCGGCCAGTCTCAGAAAGTACGGCTTTTCGAACTCCTCCTTTAACTGTGCTTTCCAAGAGGGTTCGAGTCGCACATCCATACGCCTCCATTACAAAGGAGAAACGACCCTAGCGTCAAGCCGCGCACCCTGGGCCCGCGCGGAGTTTTCGACAAAAAAAGCGCTTGCTGCCAAGCGCATCGATCCATGAACCCGAGACCGCGGTCAGAGCCGGAGTCCGAAGACGTCCGTCTGGTACTGACTGAAGCCGACCGACAAGTAGAGACGTTGTGCGGCGACGCGACGCGCGCTGCTCGTGAGCAGCAGCGAGGCGAGTCCGAGCTCGCGCGCGCGATCGATCAGCGCCGTGAGGAGCGCCTTGCCGCCGCCTCGGCCGCGGAACGACTCGTCGACGACGACTTCCTCGACGCGGCCTTCGCGACCCGAGAGCTTGCAGCAGATGGCGAGCGAGGCCATACCGCGCAGAGCACCCATGTCGTCGCGCAAGATGAAGAACTGGGAGTGTTCGATGACGTCGGAGACGTCATCGAACGTCACGGGCTTGGCGCGCTCGGACAGCTGCGTCATGAGACGATTGATCGCCTCGAGATCAGCCTTCTTGAGACTGGCACCGGAACCGATGATCTGAACTCGCATCGCTACCTCCTGAGCAGAAGTTTCCACGGGAGCACCATCGCCTCGAGGACGATCGTGCGGCTAATCTTTGATCGGCCTTTGCGCCGGTCGCGGAAGACGATCGGCACTTCGATCGGCGCGTGGCCGTCGAGCGCCGCGAAAAGTTTCGTTTCGATCTGAAAGGCGTAGCCGTTGCTCGACGGTCGCCGCGCGACGACTTTCTCAAGCACGTCGCGGCGCCAGGCAACGAACCCCGCGGTGGCATCATGTACACAAAAATTGGAAAAACGCAAGCCTAGCACCGTCCGCGCGTAGACGTTGGCGAAATAGCTGAGCCAACGACGATTCAGCGGCCAATCCGGACAATCACCGCCGGGAACGTACCGCGAACCGACCGCGAGACCGGCGCGCGAAGCGCCGGCAATGAGCTCGGGTAATTTTGCCGGCTCGTGAGAAAAGTCTGCGTCCATTTCAAGAAGCACTTCGTAGCCCGGCTCATGCGCGAGCAGCCAATCAAACGCGTCGACGTAGGCCGTCCCTAAACCGAGCTTGCCCGCACGGCGCATCAAGCCCACGCGCACCGTCGCGTTCTTCGCCAGCGATGTGATCACATCAGCTGTACCATCAGGACTCGCGTCATCAACAAACAAAATATCAGTACCCGTGCGACCGATCGCTTCGAGCAGCTCCTGTATATTTTCATGCTCGTTGTACGTCGGAATCACCGCCACCGCTTTTCCGGCGGGGCGACCGTTGAGCATTTCGACGCTGAGGACGCGCGCGGTCATGGACGCGGTTTACGGTTTTTCCACGCCTCGTACCAACGCCAGAGCGCCGCGGCGGCCATGACGGCCATGATGGAATCGAACGGCACGCGGTATTTCGTGCCCGCGACGGTAATCGTATACGTAAGCGTGAAGGCAACCGCGAGCAAGAGGAACAACCACGTGCGTTTACGTTCCTCTTTTGATTCGAGCAGCCATTCAAGCGCCGCGAAGACGAGGACGAAGCCGTACGACAGCGCGTAGCCCCAGTTCATGAAGAAGGCGGAGAGAATGACGGCACCGTTGCCGCCTTCGGCGCCTTTCGGCGGGAACATCCACGGATGCCAGAGGAGCGTGAATTTCATCGCCAAGAGACCGGAGACTTCGCTGGGGTGCACGCGCGTCCACTCCCACGCTTTCGCTGCCCAAAACTTCTGGCTTTCGAGTTCTGTGTAGCCTTTCATGAAGCCGCAACCGGTTTGGCGCACACCCGTCATCGGCGTCGGCACGGCGTCGACCGGATCCGGCGTGGCGTCGACCCAAAGATCGTGCAGCATCATTTGCAGCGCGAGCGGATGATAGGCCTTGTACATGACGCGTCCGCCATCCGTCGTGAGCGGCACGAAGGCGTGATGCACCTTCCAGTTGCGAATGACCCAAGGCGTCATGACGAGAGCGGCCACGCCAGCGATCACTGCGACGCGTTTCGCAGCGAAAGCAAACGAACCCCAGCGCTTCCAAAGCCAGAGCGAAGCGAGCGGTGCGATAAACACCATCGGCCCACTGGTCGCGAGCATAGCGAGTCCGGTCCAGAGTCCGGTCAGCGCCGCCTCCTTGATGCTTCGCGTGCGTTCGAGTCTCAGGAACCCGAGAATCGTAAGCAACATGAAGAACGTGAAGAGGAACGTGATGTAAAACTGCACGTCGTGATAGAGATTGTACGGATAGACCGCCATGATGAGCGCCGCGAGCAGACCGACGCGTTTCGAACGCCATTCCGCGCCGACGCGGTAGACGAGGTAGACGCTGAGCGTGCTGACGATCACTTGCGCGAGACCGAGAGGCCAGGCATATCGCCCTTCGCCGAACAGCGCGTAAAACGGAATCAGAAAGAAGATATAAAGCGGCGCGCGGTAGGACGTCGGACAATCGGCCGCGATTCCCATACCGTGGCCCTCTGCCCAGTTCATCGCTTGATAGGAGAACCCTTTTTCGTTGCGCGAGTAGAGTTCGTTGTGAAAGACGGCCAAAAAACCCAGACGCAGCACGAGG
>CAZKMF010000163.1:0-6135 GCA_964553975.1 uncultured Gammaproteobacteria bacterium
CCGCCCGCGCTCGAAGGCAAGCGCATCATTTCGATCGATCTCGGCCTGATCATCGCCGGCACGATCTACCGCGGCGAATTTGAATCGCGCTTGAAGCAAATCATCGACGAGGTGAAGAGCCACCCCGAAATTATCCTCTTCATCGACGAGCTGCACATGATCATGGGTGCCGGCGCCGCTTCCGGCTCGATTGACGCCGCCAACATTTTGAAACCCGCCTTGGCGCGCGGAGAAATTCGCTGCATCGGCGCGACGACGCTCGCCGAATACAAGAAGCACATCGAAGCCGACGGCGCGCTCGAACGCCGCTTCCAGGCGATTCAAGTTGCTGAACCGACGCCGGAGCAGGCCGCGACCATCCTGAAAGGCTTGCGCGAATCGTTCGAAAACTTCCACGGAGTGAAGATCAGCGACGCGGCCATCGAATCGGCCGTGCAGATGTCGGTGCGCTACATTCAAGACCGCTTCCTTCCCGACAAAGCCATCGACCTGATCGACGAAGCCGCCGCCATGCTGCGCGTCAACGAAGGACAGAACCCCGACGTCCGCGAAGCACGCGACGTTGAAGGCAAGTTGAAGGACGTCCGCTCCAAGAAGCAGCAGGTTGTCGTCAACGAAAACTTCACCGAAGCGCTCGCGCTCAAGGAGCACGAGAAGGCGCTGCAGAAGAAGATGGAATCGCTCGACAAGAACCGGAGCGAAGAATCGTCCACGGAAGTGACGGCCGCCGACATCGCCAAGGTCCTGGCCCGTTCGACCGGTATTCCGGTCGAAGAGATCGTCTTCGAAGAGAAGCGCAATCTCGCCGGTCTCGAAGACAAGCTGCGCGAACGCGTCATCGGCCAGGATGAAGCCGTCAAAGCTGTCGCCGAAAGCATCCGCCGCGCGCGTCTCGGCCTCGCACATCCGAACCGTCCGCTCGCCTCGTTCCTCTTCATGGGACCGTCCGGCGTCGGCAAAACGGAACTCGCGAAAGCGATCGCCGAAACCGTCTTCCGCGACAAGGAAGCCTTCATTCGCGTCGACATGTCGGAGTTCACCGAGAGTTTCAACATCTCGAAACTGATCGGCTCCCCCGCTGGCTACGTAGGCTATCGCGATTCGAACAAGTTCGCCGACGCCGTGAAGCGCCGCCCGTACTCGGTCGTGCTTTTCGACGAACTCGAAAAAGCGCATCCGGACGTCTTGAACCTCTTCCTTCAAATCTTCGAAGACGGCCATCTGACGGACGCGACGGGCAAGAAGATCAACTTCAAGAACACCATCATTATCATGACGTCGAACGTCGGTTCGCAACACTTGCGCACCGCCACGGTCGGCTTCAATTCGACGCAGACCAAGAGCGAAAGCTTGCTCGACAAGTTCAACGAAGCGAAGGGTTCGATGCTGCAGGATCTCGAACGTCACTTCAAACCGGAATTCGTGAACCGCATCGATAAAGTCGTCCTCTTCCGCCCTCTCGACCTTGAAAGCCTGCAGAAGATCGTCACGCTGCACATCAATGATCTCAACCGGCGCTTGGAAGCGGAGCACCACATCAAGGTGGCGCTGACAGCCAAGGGCGAGAAGCTGATCGCCGAACGCAGCTTTATTCCGCTGCAAGGCGCGCGCGGCGTACGCAAAACGATTCAGGAAATGGTCGAAAACATCATCGCCGAACGCTTGCTCTCGGGCGATTCCGAAGCCGGTGACACCGTACGCTTGACGGTCAAGGATGATACACTGGTTGTGAAGCCATAACCGTTCAATAGGAGGTATGGCCGACGCAGAGATGCAAGCCCCGCCGAAACCTGACATCGCCGCCCAAGAGGCGGCGCGGCTTGAACTCGCTCGGCAACGGAGAACGGTCTCACTCCCTCCCCCACTCGACACCCAGCGCGGAAACCAACCGAACGAAGAATCCGCACCCGCGGTTGATCAGGCGATCTCGCGTCAATCGCGGGAACGCGGATTTGAGAGCCGTCTACGACGTGATCGCAACCGCGATCAAGCGCAGGGTGGAGGCGGTCTCTCGATGAAGGACGCGATGTCACTCGCCAAGAACCCGACACCGACAGGACTCGCGATGAAACTCGCGACGCCGTCCGGCGGTACTGGACCTAGCGGCGTACCCATGAGCGGCGAGGAGGTGAAAAAGATGATCGGCAACGCGCTCATCAAAGTTTCGTGGAGCAACCTCTGGCTGACGTTCGGTCATTCCATCTACGTCATTGCCATCCTCTTCTTCGCGGGATGGGCCTCGAACTACTTGCGCCAGTACATTCCGGAAGTCGGCATGGAGTGGTTCCCGGGCGACATCGGCAAGAAGATGCCGAAGCACACGCTTCTGCCGCTCAAGCTCGGCGAGATCGTCGCTATCGCCTTCATCATGTTCTGGGTCCTGATGATCGATCTCATCATGCTCGGCATCATCGGACTCACGCTCGGCCTGGCCATGGACGCGTATCACGCCTACAAATCGTTGCCATTCACTTGATCGTATGTTCAAAAAAATCGCCCTCATCGTCCTCTTCCTCGGCGTAACCTTCGGCGTCGGCTACATGCTGTATCGTTTCTTTTTCGGCGCACCTGTCGTAACGCCGCCGCCGACCGGCAACGAGGTCGGCGTACCGGGTACCGGCGCGGGGCTCCCGACCGCGAACGAGGGTCGACCGCCCGCGACGGGCGGAGCGGGTGCCGGCGGACCAGGCACAGGCATCACGCCCGCGGCAAATGTTTCGAGTGTCGCCGCCGGCGGACCGACGGCGATTCAAACGATTTCCGAACAGCAAACCATGGGGGTGCACGCCACGACGGGCGGCAACGTCGCCTACTACGACACGCGCGAAGGAAAATTCTATCAGGTGCTGCCCGACGGCAAAACGCAAGTTCTTTCCGACCGCGCGTTTCCCGAAGCGGAAGCCGTCGATTGGGCACCGACGGGCAACAAGGTTCTCGTAACCTTCCCTGACGCGTCCAAGGTTATTTACGACTTCGCGACGCAAAAGCAGGTAACGCTTCCGAAGCACTGGCAAGACGTCACGTTCACACCGGACGGATCGTCCGTCGTGGCGAAGTCGATTGGCCTCGATCCCGGCAGCCGCTGGCTCGTCTCAGCCAAATCGGACGGCAGCAGCGAAAAACTGATCGAACCACTTGGCGAGAATGGCGACAAGGTCACGATCAGCGTCTCCCCCGATGAATCGATCGTCGCCTTTTCCGATACATCCGACCCGGTCGGTTTTTCCACGCGCGATCTCCTCGTCATCGGCCAAAATCACGAAAACTTCCAGGCGCTTCGCGTTGAAGGTTTCGACTTCGTGCCTGAATGGTCGCCGAACGGCAATCATCTTCTCTACAGCGCCGCCGGACAGGCCGGAGACTTCGCTCCGATGCTCTGGCTCGTGAACGGCAGCAACGGAACGCTTGGCGCCGGCCGACAGAATCTCGGTATTCGAACCTGGGCCGATAAGTGCGTCTTCCAAGGCGAAGACACCGTCTACTGCGCCGTGCCGCAATCGCTCCCCCGCGGCGCTGGCTTGCAGCGTGACATCGCCGACACCATTCCCGACAGCGTGCTCAAAGTCGACCTGCAAAGCGGCACGGCTTCGCTCGTCGGCAGCCCCGAAAATCCGACCTCAATGCGCACGCTCACGCTTTCGTCTGACGGCTCGAAACTCTACTTCACGACGCCGAACGGCGCGCTGAAAGAGATGCGCCTGCGCTGATATGCGATTCAAACCCCTTCTCGTCATCCTCATCGCTTTCGCGCTTGGTGCCGCCGTTCTCGGATTGTTTTGGAACGTTATTCGTCCACGATCCGAAGCGGGATCAAACGTGGCGCCAGCAACGCCGGTGCGACGTCTTGAGGAACCGAACATCACCTTCGTCGACCAAATCCAAGGGCCGAAAAACGCGGCGATCACCATCGTCGAGTTTGGCGATTATCTGTGCCCGCATTGCCGCACCGCCGAAGAGGCTGTGCAAAAACTGCTGGCCGCCGAACCGAACCGCGTGCGGTACGTCTGGAAAGATATGCCGGCACCAGTCCACGCCGGCGCCGACACGGCCGCCGAAGCAGGGCTCTGCGCCGCCAAGCAAGGCGCGTTCTGGAGCTTCCACCGAGCCCTCTTCGACATCCAGGGCACGTACGATGAAACATCACTGACGTTCGAAGCGGGCCAAGCCGGTCTCGACTCGCAAATTTTTGTCGACTGCTTGAAGTCGCACGAAACGAAACCGCTCGTCGAACGAACGCTCGACGAGGGCAAAGCGCTCGGCATCGACGCACTGCCCACGTTCTTCATCAACGGCAAGCGCTACGTTGGCGCCTTGACGTACGAAGAGCTGGTTGCCGCTACCCGCTGACACTATGGCCCTCCCCATACTCGATCCAAGTCAAGCGCAACAAGCCACGCGGGAAGCGCCCGTACTTCAAATTCCGATCCCCGGTGTCACGCTCACCTCGGTCACCGATCCGAACGATTATTCGATTCCGTGGATCGGACAATACGTCAGCGGCGTCTATACGTTTTTGATCAGCATCATCGGCCTCGTCGCTGCCATCATGATGATCATTGGCGGATTCGAATACCTGACTTCGGCCGGAGACTCGGGAAAAATCGGCAAATCAAAAAAACGTATCACTGATGCGCTCATTGGCATGGTCTTAGCGCTCGGTTCCTACGCGCTCCTCTATACGATCAATCCGGATCTGGTCGTCTTTAAAGGTCTGAATATCCAGATGGTCGTCGCAGACCCCATATTGGATTCGCTCATGGAGAGCACCGCCTCGACATCCGACCCTGTCTCTTCGGACGCTGCGCCGCCGCAATCATCAAGCGGCGCGCCGAGCACGGCCGACGCCCCCTTTACAGGGACAATCTACAAGACATGCCCGCTCACCATTGCGGACACCAGCATGAACGGAATTCCGGCGTTCATGAACCTGATCCGGGCGAACATGGGCACCATCGTCAATGCCAAGACGCCGATGGATAAGGCTGTGCAGATCGGCAATATTGCCGCCGTCTGCAATATGCATCTCGGAAACTGCGGTAAGAGCGTCGGCACATTCTTCGCGCTCGCCGGCGTCCTGAACGACCCAAAGTGCAACCAAAATTCGAACAACAATAAGGACTGCAATGCTTGGCCCGACGTGACCGTCCATAGCGTCCCTGACACGAAGTTCGTATGGTGGGCGCGCTGCGACAACGAACAAGCCCTCTCAATTGCGGATAAACCCGCGTGCACGAGCCCTGGACCATGGTCGGAACTTCCTTCGAAAGGAAAGGCGTGCAATGGCAAATGCATGTGCACGCGCAGCGACTGCGTCAACGGGCGATTTGCAGCCACAGCGAAGGTTGGAAGGGATCTTTTGGAGTACGCAAAGAAGGAACCGCGGATGGCTGGCTGGCCCGACAGCTACGTCAAAGACTTGAAGCGTGGCGACTGGGTCATCATGTACAACGGCAACGGCGACAAGACCGGCGGCCACTCCGCCATGTTCGTGGCTTGGGCCGACAAAGACACCATGATCTCCATCAACGGCGACGCGAAAACCGGCGTCCACTATTCAAAGCAGTGCATTACGTCAGGCTGCATCAATAAACCCCAAGGCTGGGGTATGTGGAATCCCGTCACCAGAATTCTCCGGCAGTCGACCCATTGACACGTTCGCCCTGTTTCCAGGTACGCTGACCGCATGACCTCCAAAACCGCCGCCAAAACCCTGTTCATCTGCACTAAATGCGACGCCCAATCCACCAAGTGGAGCGGGCGTTGTTTGGAATGCGGAGGCTGGGGCACTGTTTCCGAAATGGCAGCGGCACCCGAGACAAAAAAGGCGGAAGCCCTCACGAGTCGTCCCGGCAAGACGTTTTCCCTCTCGGAACTCAGAGGCTCAAAAACCGCGCATCGACCGACGGGTATTGCTGAGTTTGATCGCGTGCTCGGCGGCGGACTCGTGCCTGGTTCACTCGTTCTTCTCTCCGGAGAACCTGGCATCGGCAAATCAACACTTCTCCTTCAGGTCGCCTCGACGCTACCAAACGTCCTCTACGCTTCCGGCGAGGAATCCACCGAACAGGTCGCGCTCCGCTTCGAACGCCTTGGCCTCGCGGCGCCGACGCTCAAGTTTTTATCCGAAACCGACAT
>CAZKMF010000164.1:0-7008 GCA_964553975.1 uncultured Gammaproteobacteria bacterium
AGACGGTGTACATACCGAGCGCGAGCGAGGCCAGGAGGCCGGGCAGGCGGTAGTAGAGAATCATGAAGACCACGACGATCAGGAAACCGACGAGACCCGCATGCAAGCTCTTGGCGAGCGAATCTTGACCGAGCGAAGCGCCGATCGTCTCCTGCGAGAGGAGTTTGATCGGAACCGGCAGCGCGCCGGCGTTGAGACGCTGCGCGAGCAGCTTGGCTTCTTTGACGTCGAAGTCGCCGGAGATGACGGCGTTGCCGTCAGCGATTTCTTGCTGGACGCGCGGAATCGAAATTGCTTGGCCGTCCAAATAGATGGCGATCAACTTGCCAACACTGCGCTTCGTGAGATCGGCGAACATCTTCTTACCTTCTTCGTTGAAGGTCAGAAGCACCTGCGGGCGATTGGTCGTCGTATCGAATTCAACCTGAGCGTGCTGGACGTGCTTGCCGTTCAAGCCGGTGTTCTTCCAAGGATCGGCTTGCGGCGCCACGTCGGACGCAATTGCTTTGGCGAAGTGAATACGATCGAGATCGTACTTCACGAGCGGGCGCTCCCCCGTTTTGTAGATCAAGTGATAACCGAAAGGCGATTCGACCGGCTGCGAAATCTCCCCGTTCTTCATGGCGAAGGCCGCGTCGGAGAATTCCTTGACCATCTGGCCGTCGCCGAACCAACCGAGATCGCCAAGGTTGGACTGGGCGGAGCCGTCGGTCGAGTTGGCTTTAGCTGTTTCGGCAAAGTTCTGAGGCGTGACTTCTCCGCGCAGTTTGGTGATCTGCGCGAGCGCATCCTCTTTCGAGAGAGGCTCGTTGCAGCTTTGAGCGTCTTTCCAGCAGATCAAGATGTGGCTGGCGCGGATTTCTTTACCCGAAGCGTCGCGGTTGTTGATACGCAGAACATTCCAGCCGTCGGCGTCTTCGACGAGCGCGAAGGCGAGCTTGACGCCGCGGTGGGCGTCAGCCCATTTCCAAAGCTCCGGGTTCTGCGTTTCGGTCACGAGACCGAGCTTTTCCCATTGGAGCGACGCGTCGTTTTGATTGACCTGGGCTTTACGCAAAGCCTCGCTCGCGTTTTTCTTGATGTCGGCATTCCTACGATCAAGCTCCTTCTTCTGTTCGGCCGTGAGCGGAATCTTGTCGACTGCGCTCTCTTCCTTGAACTCGAGAATCGGCGTTTCACCGATCATCTTGATCGCTTGGTTGACGTCTTTGACGCCAGCGAGCTCGACAGTGATACGCCAATGATCGCCAGCTTTGTTGGTTTCGACGATCGGCTCGGCGACGCCGAAAGCGTTCACGCGGCGATCAATGACGTCGCGCACGCCTTCCATCGCGTTACCGCGCTCGCTCTCAGTGATATCCTTCACGTCCGCTTCGTAGACAAGATGCGTGCCGCCTTGCAGATCGAGACCGAGGCGATACGGAACGTTCTTGTAGTGCGGAATCTTGAGAGCCGCGGGCAACTTGTACGTCGCCACAACTTTATTGTTCCACGCGTCAGCGCCGCGATCCCAGGCTTGCGGATACGCCAGGAAGGCGGAGAGCGCTGCGAGCGCGAGAACGCCGAAAACGACCCAACGGACTTTGCCGCGAGGTGACGGTTTTACGAGGCGCGTGAGCGCTTTACCGATCCAGACGAACGGGACGGACACGTAGTAAAAAAACGACGAACCGCGACGAGTAGTCATACAAGGGAAATCTGGGTTCAAGTCAGATCAGAACATCCGAACAATCCACAATACGGAGGCAGTATAAAGAAGGTGGTGGAAAAAGGCAACGACCCTTAAAATATTGACTTTTGCCCGCGTCGGGCCTAGGCTGAGGACAGCGTATTTTGCGCTGGGAGGAACCGATGAAGGATCCGAAAACGTTCGTGATTCCCGACGTGGGCAAGGGCTACAAGAAGGGCTTCGTGAGCCTGCTCGCCATCTTCTGGGTGCTGGCGGCGATCGCCGGCATCGTGATCGCGGTCGGCCTCGGCCTGGCGCGGAACGATTGGCTCATCTCCGCGTCGAACGTTTCGACAACGACGCAGGCGACAGGCCTGAGGATCGCCCAGATCGCCGGGTTAGGCGCCGCCGGCATCCTGGCGCTCTACGGGCTCCTCAGCATCTTCATGAAGCGGCAGTGGCTGCTCATGCTCCCCTGTCTCGCCGCCGCGCTCGTCTTCCCGGCGCTCCTCTACGCGCCGCAGTGGGTACCCTTCGCCGTCGGCGGCGGAGCGACGGTGCTCGGCATCATCACGCTCAAGATCGTCGATCAGAAGGAACAGCGGCGCGCGGCGCCCAAGAAGAAGTGACGCTCCCCCGACCTCGCTCGGGGCTTTTCTTTTACGCGCCGCGCGCGACGTCCGACGCGACGATATCGTAAAACTCTTCCCACGCGCGCGCGACGCGGACATCTGACGGAAGCTCCAAACGTGCGGCAGCGCCATCGATGTCAAAAAGGACTCGTTGCATCTCCGGTGACAGATGCGCGAGATACGAAAGTTTATCGTCTAAAAAGGTTGTAAGGCCGAGGCGCGTAGCGTGCGCGTTTTTTTCTTTTCCTTCCCGGCAAAAAAAGACGCGATCCTCCGACACGACGTCGTAGACGTGGTGTCGCTTCATCCAAGCATGGGCGTGCGCTTCGTTTTCTGGACGACGTGCCGAGACGATAAAAAGTTCGCCGGGCAGTCTCGCCAGCGTTTCGAGCGCGCCAGCAACTGGCGGAGCCTCAACGGTCAGCGCACCGTAGAGCGCGTCCTGCAGCGATCGATATTGCGCGTCCGAAAGCTGGTGATGCAGCAGATTCGAGTTCAACTGCCACGGTTCAAGCGTGAGACCGAACGCGGCCGCGAGCGCGCGTTTGTGCGGATGGTGATCGACGATCACGCCATCAAAATCGATGCCGAGGCGTGGTAGCTGCATAGGTCTTTACCATAGCATAAAGAAAAAACCGCCGACGAGCGTCGGAGGTTACTTGATCGTAGCAAGGCGGCGCTCGAAGGCGTCGGCGATCGCCGTCAGGGCAGCTTCGGCCGTCTGCACCATCGTCTCCTTCGAGGAGTCGTGGAGCGTTAGGCGCGGATCGTTCCCGAGCTCTTGCCAGAGCTTGAGGTGGAAGCCGTGCAGCTTGCCGAGCGTCTTCGGGTTCATCGTGTCGCCATCCTTCTTGGTCAGGGCGTGCGCCACTTCCCGCGCGATCGAGACTTCTGGTTCGCAGACCATGAGGACGTGCAGGTCGAACATGCCGCGCACCGTCTTGGTCAGACAGTAATTGCGGAACGCGCGGTAGTCGTCCTCGTCGATCTCACGCTTGTCGAGCCAGTAGTCCAGCCAGACGAGGTGATCCATCGGTCCGCGGTCGAGCATGCAAAGATCGAAGTCGCTGTGCTGCCGCTCGGTGATTTCGTTCAGCGCGTAGCGCAGCGTCTGGAGATTGTAGTGCGGCGTGTCGCGCGTGATGCGATCGACGACCTCCGCGCCTTCGGGCCGCGCGGCCACGTTCCAGTCGTTGCGCTTCAGGAACCGTTGGATCTGATCCTTCATGGTGGTCTTTCCCGCCTTGGGGTCGCCCCACCACTCCAGACCGAACGGCCGCAGGCGCGGATGCTTCCGACGGAGCCCGCGAAAGCGCGCAAGCAAGAGCGCGAAACGTCGTTCGAGTTCCGTCTGGGATTCCATCGAGACCTCCTGTGTCCTGACTGCGGACGCAAAAACAATACGGCCCGGGCGCGCGAGCGTCCAGGCCGTTTATCCACTCCGATTATTTCAGGGAAAGCGCGCAATCCGACCCCTCGACGCAGACGTAGGAGATCGAGAGATTTTCGAGCAGCGCCGGACGCAACGAAGAAATGAAGGCCGTGAGTTTTACCGTCTTGCCATCTTTGAGCGTGGCAGCGAGATTGGCCTTTTCCGGCACGCGAGTTTCGTCGTAGGGAATGCTCGTGAGCACGGGGACGTCGGCAAGTGAAAACAACAGGCTCGTCACGTCGCTCTTGGGCGTCGCCAGCGTTTGCGGGCGGAAGAGATGACCGCCGACGTCGTTTAGCTTCACGAAAATACTTTCATATTTCGTGAGCGGCTTGCCGTCGATCGACGCGCCGACCGTCAGGTATGCTTTTGCGATTTCACCTTTGACGACGATCATGTCGCCGCGCGTTTTGTCGGGGTCGACTTTGGCGCCCGGCGTCCAGCTGGCGAAATCCTTAGCCAGTTCCAATCGCTGCATGCCCGCGAGATCCTGATACTGCTGCGTTTCATCCGACGGAGTCGGCGAAGACGTTTCGGCAGCGGGCGCGGGCGACGCGCGATGCTTAAGCGCGACGCCAAAGAGGATCGCGGCAGCGGCAATGAACACGACGGAAATCGCCGCGTTTAGTTTCTGGATCGTTTTCTCTTCCATACGGAGGATGCGTTACACCGCGAAGTCGGGTTCAGGGACTTCGGCGGCGGCTTTCGATGAGCGCTCCTCCTGCATCTCATCGTCTTTTTTAAACGAGACGGCGAACTTCGGGACCCAGCGCGCGTTGTACTCATCGACAATCTGCACCGTCTCCCCCTTCACGTACATGTTCAGAGCCAATTCGGAGAGCATTTCGCGATCGGACTTGATGTCGAGCGCGAGCAAATCGAGTTTCTGCGCGTTAGCCGACGACGCGGCCCAGACCTGATTTTCAATCGATTTCTTCTCCTCTTTCAGCACCTTCATCTGTTCGGTGATTTGCTGATAACGAGGGTTGTTAGCGAGCTCGTCCTTGAAGGATTTTTGTAGATCGCTCTTTTCACGAGCTTTAACGCGCAAACGTCCGTGTACTTCTTCCAAACTAGGCATAGGCGGATGGGGATAAAAAGCCGACGGCGACGATTGTACCATTCGGCGGTTTCGTAGAGCTAGCGGGCGTCAAGACGCGCATCAGACGTCGGTGGAGGCGGTAGGAGGTTCGGTTTCCGGGACGAAGGCATCGAGCTCTGCGACCGGCCGATGCGTCGCGTTGATGCGTACGAGTTCGCTATGGAGAAATAGCATCCCGCCCACGGCTACGATGCCGTTACCGATCAGCTTGGCGTAGATGACGCCGGAGACGCCCCAAAAGTATCCGCCGGCGATGATCGACGCGATGCGAAAGACACTCGAGACGGAATTGCTGATGTAGAGCGGACGGATCATTTTTTGCCCCTGCACGACGTAGGCGCCGTAGGTGATCGGCACGGAGAATGTCAGATTCAGGGCGATGATCTGCGAATAGAACAGCGCGTCGAGATACTGAGGAAACAACCAACGAAAAATAAACGGAGCGACAATAATGTATGCGAGCGCGGCGGCGAGCCCGGCGCAGGCGGCCTGAAAAAAGCGGAAATACAGAGAACGCGTCAGCGATTCGGTGTCTTTGGTCGCGATCTTCGGGGAAATCGTCGAGCTGATGTTTTTTGCGAACTTTTTGATGCGGTCGGGCATGAGGTTCGCGAAGGTGTAGATCGCGAGGCGCACCGGACCGACGTAATGGAAGACGACGATGCTATCGCACTGTTGGGCGACGAGCGACATGATGTTGATGGCGGTCAGGTGCTTGCCGTAGCCCCACACATCACCGCTGGCTTCCGCGCTCGCTTCGCCCGGGCGATAGCGACGAAGCGTTCTCACGTAGAAGTACGCCGTGAGCAGGAGGTTGCTGAGGCCGTAGACAATGATCAACCCCGTGACGCTTCGGAATGCGTACATCGTCGCCGCCATCGCCGCGGAGTACAGCGCCGTATTGATGAGCGAGTACCGCGTGGCGGGTTTGAAATCTTTTTTTCCCGCCAGGAATGCCGTGTAGGTATTGAGCGCCCAGGTCGGCGGCAGCGTGACGCCGAGGATCAGCATCGAAAACGCGAGGAGCGCGTTGCCGCGGAAATAGAAATACGCGGCGGCTGAGATCATCGCGAGCGTCGAGAGCGTTTTCCAGGCAAATTGCTTGCGCACGGCGTAGCGCAAGATACCGTCTTCCCCTCTCGCGACTGCGCGTGCGACCGCCGTGTTCATGCCGGTCAAGGAAAGCGAACTGGCGAGACAGACGAGTGAAAGCGCATAACGGTAGATACCGTACGTTTCTTTATCGAGCAGGTTTGCCGCCGCGACGGCGACCGCCAAGCCGAGCACGCTCGTGACGAAAAAATTGAGGCCAGACAAGGCCCCGTTTTTGACGAGGTACGCCATGTCCGTCCGGACGTATTTTTGCGTCCAGGCGAGCAGGCGTCGCAGCGGTGGTTTGAGGCGCGAAAACATGGACTTCAAGTGTAGGTCAAGACTCGGACTTAGGCAAAGAAAAAAGGAGCCGTGGTGTGGCTCCTGTTCGATCAGGCCGAGTAGGTGCGGATGTCGTGGCCGAAGGGCACCACGATCTTGCCGCCCGCCTTGAGGAAGGCGGACTCCTTCTTGATGATCACGTCGGCGTAGTTGGGCGCGAGCACCAGGAACACGTCCGGGGGCTGCGCCTGCGCTTCGGCGCGCGTGATGATCGGGATGTGCTCGACGGGCGTATACCAGCCCTGCTTGGCCGGCGAGTCGTCGACGAAGTACGAGATGTGCTGCTTGCCGATGCCCGACATGGTCAGGATCGTGAAGCCCTTGGCCGCCGCGCCGTAGCCGGCGATCGTCAGGCCCGCCGCCTTGATGCTGTCGACCTCGTCACGCAGCGCGTTCGCGGCGCGCAACACGTTGTCGCGGTAGCGCTCGCTCGTCTCGTAGGTGTTGAGACCGGTCGCGATCTCCTCGGCAGCGAGTGATCGGTACCGGTCGGTGATCGGTCGGCCGTCCTTGCAGAGGAAGAGCCGGAGCGAACCGCCCTGCGCCGGGGTGACCCAGGCGTCGAACGTCCGCAAGCCGTACTTCTTCGCGAACGCCTGCCAGACCCGCAGCGAGAAGTAGCTGTAGTGGTCGTGGTAGATCAGCGAGTAGTTGGTGTTCTTCACCATCCCGCCCCAGTAGTTGCACTCGAGGATGAAGACGCCGTCGTCGGCCAGGAGCCGAGCGACGCCGCGCATCA
>CAZKMF010000165.1:0-13863 GCA_964553975.1 uncultured Gammaproteobacteria bacterium
GTTTGAAAAGGTGCGCGTCGTCGTGCTTGGACAAGATCCGTATCACGGTCCTGGTCAGGCGCACGGCTTGTGCTTCTCGGTGCCGGATGGCGTGCCGAGGCCTCCGTCGCTGCAAAATATTTTCAAGGAAATTCGTGCCGATCTCGGACTGCCGATTCCGGAAAGCGGAAACCTTCAGCATTGGGCTGACCAAGGCGTGCTGCTCCTGAATGCGACGCTGACCGTCGAGGAAGGGAACGCCGGTTCGCATCAAGGGCAGGGATGGGAGGAATTCACTGATGCTGTCGTTAAAAAACTGAACGAGCGTTGCGAAGGGCTCGTCTTTCTGCTCTGGGGCGCGTACGCCCAGAAAAAAGGCGCGCACATCGATCGTTCGAAACATCACGTCCTTCAAGCGCCGCACCCGAGTCCACTCTCGGCGCACAATGGATTCTTCGGCTGCAAGCATTTCAGCCAAACGAATGCCTATCTTCTCTCGAAAGGGGAAGCGCCGATCGCCTGGGTAAAGCACGCGCCGCCGGAAGTCGATATTCGCGAAATCCAATGGTAACGCTATGGCACTTGATCTCACGAAATCGGAACTCGAAAAACTCCTTGAACTCGCCGCGCTCGGCGAGTGGCTTATCAACGCGCATCGTCCGGACTGCGAACGCACTCCGTCGCACGACGTGGCGCTCCAGAAACTCCTCGCGCACGCGGAAGAGGAAGGTTTGGGATATCTCGTCGCGACAGACGCGGACACGGGCGATTTGAAACCGTCGGAAGCGCTCATGGCGCGTTTGGCGCTGGCCGGATACGTCGCCGACTACGACGATTGCGTGTTCTGGGATGAGCTCGCGATCCGTTTGGCGGAGCGCGATCTGCGCGCCGAGATCGGGGAAGCGATGTTCAACGCCATGCCGCCGCTCGTGCGTCAGGAACGGGTGGATGCCATGGCGCAGGCCTACGATCGAGAGTTCGACGATCACGGATTGGATCGCGTGCGGCTCGAACGCGCTCGTCGCGTACGCGCGGCACACGACGGTTTGACGGAACGTCTCCTTAAATTGTTTGAAGACAACGACGCCAAATGAAACTTATCGAATTCGTCGGCATGCCGAGAAGCGGCAAATCGACGCAGGCGGAACTTCTCAAGAAAACGCTGGAAGCGCGGGGCAAGAGCGTTGTCTTGATTACTGATCGCGAGCACATGGCCCGCCTGACGGTGCCTCCTCAGGAGTCGCTGGCGTTCGCCTTGGCGTATTACGGCCAACTGCTCGACACGTATTACACCTATCACGAAAAATCGGACGTCATGATTATCGATCGTGGCTGGAGCGACGCGTCCGTCTGGGCTGATGTCTACCGCGCGATGAAGGTCGTGACCGAAGAAGAAGCGTCGGCGCTCGCCGAATGTTTCGGACGTTTCGCGCGATTCGCCACGGCGGTCGTCGTCCTGCGGCTCCCGCCGGCGGTTTCGCTCGAACGCCATCACGCGACGTTGCACGAACAGGTGGATGAAGTCGCGATGAATCCGGAATGGCTCGCGGCGCTTGCCGAAGCCTATGAACGCCGCAAAGCGTCGTTTACGAATCACGTTGATATTGAAGGCGAAGCGTCGATTGAAGCTTCGCACGCGAAGATCGTGGAATTTTTGGAAGCGACGGGATCGATCTAAAAAAGAACGGCCACGCGGCCGTTCTTTTTATTTCTTCAGTGCTACGAGCGCGAGGAACATCGGGATCTCGTTTCGCGCGATGTTCTCGGCGCGAGCCTTCGGACCGGAGTCGCTTGTTTTGTGCGATGTCCACTCTTCGAGGTTCTCGAGCACGAATCCGTTTTTTGCCAGGGCTTGTACGTACGACTGGAGAGGGCGATGGAAGGTGTGCGTAACGACGCCCGGCTTCGATCCCGGATGCGCCTGGACCGGCACGTCGTAGCTGCCGAGATATTTGTCGACGCGGCGGTATTGCAGTTTGCGGTTTTCGTCCCAACCCCAGCCACTTTGGCGAAGCTGGCGGAACGCGGGGTGGTTCATGACGATCACGAACCGCGCGCCCGGTTTCAAAACTTTGGAGGCGTCGCGGAAGACCGGTTCGATCTCGTCGATGTTTTGAATCGCGAGCAGACAGGAAGCGCCGTCGAAAGACGCGGGGGAGTAGCGAGTGGCGAAAGCGCGTGCGTCGGCGACGAGATACTCAGCGTTTTTCGGGGCGCGCGTTTTAGCGCGTTCGACGAGTGAGGGCGCGATGTCAAACCCTGAAACAGCAATGCCTGGCTTTCGGGCGACCAAGCGCGTGAAAGCCCCCTCGCCGCAAGCGATGTCGAGATAGCGTTTGCCGGTGGCAGGAGCCAGAAGTCGTTCGGCGCCGGGGAATACCACGGCTTCTTGCACCGTGTCTTCCTTATCTAAATAGGAACCGTACCAGCGGGAAACGCCTTCCCAGCTGGTTTTCGGTCCGCGCGGTTTTTGCTGAAACGGTTTACGGCGCTGCATATTGAGCAGCCTAGCGCATCGGGGCGTTGACGTGAAGCCTGAAATCGGCTAGGTTCAAACCACGGTCGCGATCGACCGAAGGAGGGCACATGCCCAGCGATCAAGACGGATTCAACTACTTCGATATCGTTCGGGCCGGAATCCACCTCGTGTCCGATCCTCCCTCGCGGTATGCCGTGCGCATCGATCCCGAGGGGGAGCGGAAGGCTGAGGAGAGGCGGAAGCGCGCTGCGGCCTGGGCGGCGTCGATGCGGTTGTCCGGCCGCGCGTATCCGTGGGATCTCCCCGGCCACAAGCCGCGCGCCGTGCCGCCTCTCAAGACGCTGCATCTGCAGTGGAGCGACGGTACCGAAGGTGCGGAGTGGCACGACGAGAACCTGCACATCAATCTGGAGACCAAGCGTCTCTATAACGATGGTGGCGGCATCCCGTTCCTCGGACGAGAACGCCACGGATCGGGTGCGATCGGCGTCCTGTTGTTCGCGGCGCCCGTGCTCCTGCTCCTTTCGCCGCTTCTCGTGCTGCGGGCGCGGCGCTACGAGGCTCGCGAAGAACGCGCCGGCATGTCGCGGCACGCGATCGCGCTCTTCGAGAAGTTGCGTGGCCAGCTCGACGACGAGACCGAAGAGCTTCTCGCCGAGGCGCTCAAGAACGAGTGGCTGCACGACAAGAAGATGGCGCGACGTCCGACGCTCGAGGAAGCGCGCGCGATTCTCGGAGCGTGCCGTCTCGTCACCCGACGCTTCGGAGAGACGGGTGTGCCTCCCGTGGGCGAAGTGAGGTGCTGGTACGACGCCGAAGGCGACGAAGTGGCCAAGATCGAGCGGAGTGACGTACACGTCGACCCGCCGGAGCTGCGCGTCTGCGGCAAGGTCTTCACGGGTCCCGAAGCCCTCGCGCTTCTCGACGTCTGCGCGACGCGGTTCGATCACTCTTCCGACGACTAGTGCGTCGGTTTTTTTGTGCCGCGAGCGTGTTGACGAAGTATGCTTTCAGTGCTACGTTCCCACGCTGCCTCGCGTTGAGGCAGCGTTCATCGACAAAGGAGTCGACCGTGGTTGCACTTGCATTCGACGCACACACAATGACCGACGAGCAGCCGTACCCTGCGCTACTCCTGCCTCGTTGGTTGCGGCGCGATGCGTTCGAAGCGCGCGCGACGGCCGAGGGGTTGGAGGTGGTGGAGAGCTTCGCGACGTTCGGCACGGAGGAGCTCGAGCGGGACGTACCCGTTTGGATTCTGATTCCGAATGATGGCGAGCCGCACTGTTTCACACTCGCGGATGTCGCGAGGCTGCTGGGCGCGGAGGCGAAGTGGCTCCAGAGACTGCCGGCCGTGCACGACACGGTCGTGCTGCCGACCTTCATGCCGAACGAGGCGCACGCGCGCGTGCGGATGGTGGTCTCGGAGTCTTTGGACAAGGCGATCAACCAGCGCGTCAACTACAAGGCCGCGCTCGCCGCCTACGAAAAGATCTTGCGGCGCTTGCACGCGCTCTACGGAAACGCCTTCCGACTGCACCTTCGCTATGACGGCGACGTTGTCTATCCGGAGCCGACCGATGCGTGGGGGACCATCAACCTGTTCGTCAACATGCGGCCGCCCGGCGACGGTATGGCCGTCAATCGCTCGGAAGTCTTCGGTCTCGCGATCGGTTCCAGCGCGTCGAACGGCTGGGTGTGCCAAACGCCCGCACACGGCGTCGGTACGGTCGTAAAGGATTCGAAGGATGTTCCCGTCGTGCAACTCGTGGGCCGCAATGCCTATCTGCTCGCGCCACTCTTCAATCCATTCAACCAGTGGAGCAGTGAGAGGATCTTCTGGCGGCTCATGCACGCCGTGTTCGACGGCCTGAAGCTCGAAGCGGCGCGGATCGCGGCCGGCCCAACGCAACCCGATCTCGAAGATCTGGCGGCAGAGGCCTCGAAGTGGGTGTTGAACTGGGCGGATTCGGTCGCTGCGCTTTGCGACAAGACGACGCAAGAAGTGCGCAATCTGCGCGAGTTGCTGACGATGAAATCGCGCGAGCTGCGCGAACTCGAAAGCGCGCGCGCGTTCGTGGAAGGCAACGACTTCATGCAAGAGGCGGTTGCGCGCATGCCCGATGATTTCCGGCGCATCATGGCGATGCCCGAAGTCGCGCGCGTGTGGGTGGCCGACGGCGGCATCCACGTCGAGACGAAAGACATCGTCATCGAGCACGGTGAACGCCGATTCCTGATCGGCCCGCTCGTGATTCGCATGTCGTCCGTTGGGCACGTGCACGTCTGGTCGGACAACCCTCTGGGACCCGATAAGGCGCCGCACCCCCATGTCGATCGGTACGAAGATCCATGTTTCGGTAACGCCGGAAAGTTCGCGAAGCTGCTCGGCGAGCACCGCTACGCCGACGCGCTCGAGACGATCCTGGCTTGGCTGACGCGCGGATACTCTCCCGAGCTGACGCAGCGGAAGATCGAGCTCTGGCCCGAGATCGATTCACAAGGAAAGATCCTACCGCCCGAGCCGGTCGAGACGATCGAGATCGATCGTTTGGATCCGTGTCCGGTCGCCTATCGTCTCCGGAGAGACGAGGGTCTCGATGGTATGACGATCGCCGAACCGTCCGAACCCGAAGACGAGAGCCTACAGGAGGAGATGTCATGAGTCAGTTGCGAGGTCTGAATCACGCGCAGCACGTCGGTATCTTCAATCCCGACGCCGCCAAGCCGGTCACCTTGATCGGCGCGGGCGGCGTCGGAAGTCTTGTCGCCATGCAGCTCGGCAAGATCGGCGTGCGCGAGATCGAGGTCTACGACGACGACACCGTCGCTTCGCACAACCTCCCGTCCTCAGCCTACGGGCTCTCGGACATCGGGATGGTCAAGGTCGAAGCGTTGGCGCGGCGTCTCAAGGACGAGTGCGACGTCGATCTGGTGGCGCGCCCGCGCCGTTGGACGCACGCAGAGCGCCTGCGCGAGACGATCGTGATGTGCGTCGATTCCATGGACGCGCGGCAGGTCGTCTGGGAAGCGTGTCGCAAGGATCCGCTCGCGGATATCTTGATCGACACGCGCGTCGGTGCCGAGTTCATCTGCGTCTACGCCATCGATCTCACGGATCGCGATGCCGTCGAAGAGTACGCGCACGCGGTCAGCTACGGAACGAAGGAAGCGGCGATGACGACGTGCGGCCTGCACGGCATCGCCCACGTGAACGGCTTGGCCGCCTCCGTCGCCGTGGGGCTGTTGACAGCGCGCTGGATGCGTGGTGAAATCCCGAAGCGTCGCTTCGAGTTCACCATGCACGAAGCACGTGAGATCCAACCCTAGCAGGAGAAGAGCATGGCGAAGATCAACGTCGCAGTCGAAGTCGTTCCGCTCGCGGGCAAGTCCACCAAGAAGAAGGTCGAGCTCGAGGCGACGGGCGCCACGGTCGGTGAGGTCCTCAAGAAGGCCGGCATCGATCCGACCAACATGACGGTCCGCGTCGACGGCAAGGACGCCGCCCTGAGCGACCACGTCACGTCGAAGTCCAAGATCGCGGCGCAGGCCCAGGCCACGCCCGAGGCGACGGCGCCGAAGGTGACGGTCACCGAGCGTCCGCAGGGCTCCTGAAGCTCGGCGTCCGCGCGACAACACAACGACACAAGCCTCGTCTCCACGAGGCTTTTTTCATTGACAAGAAACGTTTTTTGCGATAGACCGTTGGCGGGAGGATACGCATGAAGAAGCTCATTTTGACTCTGGTTTCCTGTCTGATCCTGGCCTGTTCCTCGAAGGAACCGGCCGCGCCGACCAAGACGGTCGAGGCGGCTCCCGTGGCCGCTCCGACCGTCGCGCTCCGCACCGTGCGGTTGCTCGTCGTGCCGTTCTCCGACGTCGGTCGGAACGGCATGAGCTACTACGCGCTCGGTCTGCCGCTGTTCGCGACGAGCCGGTTCGAGGAGTTGTCCGTCGATCCCGACTTCGTGAAGACGATGGCGGACGCCGGCATCAGGTTCGAGATCGTGACCGGGCCGCACGTCTTGCCGGAGGCATCCGCCAAGCTCGTGCCGTCCGCATCGCGAGATCTCGCGCTCGACGACGTCTATACCGCCGCGAAGAACGCGGGCGCGACGCACGTGTTGACCGGCTGGTATACGGGCCGCGTCGAGATGTGGAGTCTGCAGCTCGTGCTCTACGAAGTCGGTGCGGACGGTCTCAAGGAAGTCTCGAAGGGCGTCGATACGCGCAAGATCTTCGCGTGGGGGAGCGATGTGCCGAAACCGGCTCGTCCGGGCGTGCAGATCGGAACCGTGCACGAGATGTTCGGCGGATTGATCGCCAAGGCCTTCGCCACGGCGAAGGTACCGCTCTCGAAAGAAGCGGTCGCCGCGCTCTCGACGCCGGAGACGCCCGACGCCGTGTCCTTCATCGACCTTTCGCGCGCCTACCAGGCGCTGTTCCTCGAGAACGGCGACGCGTCGGCGAAGAAAGCGCTCGAGGAAGCGCGCAAGGCGGTCAACGTCTGGCCCGACTATCGGACGGCACGGCGTCTCTACGCCTGGCTGCTCTGGCAGTCCGGCAGTACCGAGAAGGCGCGCCTCCACTTCCAGGAAGTGATCCGTCGCGACCAAGAAGCCAAGCCGCCGCGCCAGAAGGACTTCCGCTCGCTCGTTTCGCTGGCGGAGATCGATCTCTCGATCGATCAGCCCGACGCGGCGCGCGAGGAGCTCGAAGAAGCGGCGACGCAACGACCCAACGACCCGTCCGTCCACTATTGGCTCGGTATGGCCTACGCCAAGCTCGGCCGCATGGACGATGCGATCGCGGCCTACGAACGGAGCCGCACGATCGATCCGCTCCGCCTCGACGCGCGCCGTGCCCTCGCCGATCTGTACGCCGCGGCGCATCGCTACGACGACGCTGCGAAAGAGCTAAAGGTCGTCGTGGAACGCGAACCGAAGAACGTCGACGCGCTCTACTTGCTCGCGGCGTGCGAACGAGCGGCGGGTCATCTCGACCAGGCACTCGCGACGTACGATCTCGGTCTGAAGCGATCGCCCGATGACGCCGCACTGACCAAGCTGAAGAAGCAAGCGGAAGACGGCGTCGGCGCGAAGTTCTCCGCCTTCATAGACGAAACGGAAACGCTGCGCGCCAAGATGGAAACGGATCGGGCGGAGTTCCAGGCCGCCGTCAACGACGGCACCTGGCTCTTGGTCCACCTGAAGCCCGAAGAGGCGTGCGCCGACGGTTTCGCCGGTTCGGACTACCTCTTCGCCAAGGCGGCCGGCAACGAACGGTACAAATCCTCGGGGCTCGAATTCGAGAAGCGCGCCGATCACATCCGCGCGGCCTTCAAGGACGACGTCGCGCTCGCGCTGACGCCGGACGAGAGTGCTAAGGCGCGCGACACGCTGTTCTACGAAGAGAAAGCACACCGCGACTACGACGAGATGCTGACGGCCTTCAACGGCACGTTCAAGCCGCTGCTCGAGAGCGTCGGTTGCGATACGGATCCCGGCAAGGTGCGCGTGGCGACGATCGACGAGATCCGCGACCGCAACGCACACCGCGTGGTGGACATGCCGGAACCTCCGAAGCGCGACATGTCCGGCATCTCGCCAGTTGTGCCGACGGGCGCCGTCGACAGCGTGACGTTCTACGTCCGCAACGACACGTCCAAGGAGATCGTCCTCGTACTCGACGGCAAGCCCCTCACGCCTTCGATTCCGCCGCGTCGCGCCGTGCGCGCGGGGGAGAAGGAGGAACGGCTGCCACAGTACTCGACGCCAATCGGTCGTCACACGTTCTGCCACGTCCCCAAGGACGCCAAGCCTGAATGCGTCGGCCAGAACGTCCGCACGCTCATGATCGACGAGGGGATGATCTTCCACCTCGAAAGCCAATGAAATCAGCCTTCGACGCACTGTCGGAGGCCTTTTTTTATTGACAGTGGGGGTCTGCGGGGGTATATAAGGAGTTTATTCCGAGGGGTCTCCCCTCGGAAAAAAAGCACGTTCACAACGGGCAAATGGAGTAGACAATGTTGTCTTGGCTGAAACGGCTGCATGACCGCGTCGGGCTCTTGCTCAAGCGTGTCTGGTTCGTCTTCAAGCTGGCGCTCGTGCTCGTTGTCGTGCTGATTCCGCCGCTGATCACGCTCGTGATCGCGCGCGAGTTCGGTACGCCGACGACGTGGAGCTTGCTCATGGCCATCGCCGTCGACTTCGCGCTCGTCGCGTTGCTCCTGGCGTACAAGGCCGCGACCTTGCTCGTGACGCGTCTCGCGCGGTTCCTTTGGAGGTTCCGCGTCGTGCGCTTCGCCGTCGCGCTGACGGGCGTTACGCTCGCGGTCATGCTGGCGCGATGGAATCTGCGCAGTTCGGGCGAATACGCCTGGATCGCGCTGGTCGCCGAAGCTGTCGGTCTCGCCGCGTTCGCGCTCGCGCTCTTCATCGCGTATCCGCCGGAGCGTTTCATGACGCGCCGCGTCGCGAATCGCGAACTCTTCCGTAAGGACGCATACAGGCCGCTACGGATCGCGCTCTGGCTTCTGGCCATCGCGCTGACCGACAGCTGGCTCTACCATCAGATGACGGAACTGCTCGGCCGTAACTGGCTGCCGGTGCCAATCAGCTGGCTGGAAAGCGTGCGCGTGCCGATTGCCTGGCTGCCGCCCGCGCTCTTCACCCTCTTCGCCTTCTTGGCGCACCCGCCGTACCTGCGGCGCGCGGCGCCGCGTTGGACGTGGAAGGTGTTCTGGCGTTCGAACGGCGTCGGCGATTCGAGGTTCGCGTTCAGAGAGTTCGTGCGCTTTCCGGTGGTGGAAATCACCGTTGGCCGCGTGCTCGAAACCGTCTCCTATCAGACGAGCGATCAGCGGCGCGCCCAATCGGTCGTGGCCGGCAACCGCTTCGTTTTTCGCCGCATGCTCTGGACGGGCTTCACCTTCGTGATCGTTTCGAGCATGTTCGCGCTGTCCCTCTTCCTCAAGTGGTTCCTGCCGAGTGTGCCGAGCGACCTTTCGAGTGTCGTTGCCTATCGGCCGGTGGTCTCGACGGTCGTCTACGACCGCAACCAGCAGCTGCTCTGCAACTTCTCACTCGAGAACCGTACGTGGGTTCCTCTCGAGGATATCCCGCAGCACGTGCAAGACGCTTTCATCGCGGCGGAAGACAAGAACTTCTGGACGCATGACGGCATCGATCCGCAAGGCATCATCCGCGCCGGCGTCAGCAACTTCCAGAACGGGCAAGCCCGTCAGGGAGCGTCGACGCTGACGCAGCAGGTGATCAAGCAAGTCGTGCTCAAGGATCCGTCGCGCAACTGGCGGCGGAAAACGGCCGAGATCATTCTCGCCGTCCGGTTCGAAAACCAGATGGAAGGCCTCTACGGACACATCGGGGCCAAGCGCAAGATCCTCGAGATCTATCTGAACCACGTCTACCTCGGCAAAAACGCCTACGGCGTCGAAGCCGCGGCCGAGACGTATTTCGGAAAGCGCGTGCAGGACCTGACGTTGGCTGAAGCGGCGATCCTCGCTGGATTGCCGAAGGCGCCTTCGATCGATTCGCCGATCGGACACTTCGATCGTGCCAAGGTGCGTCAGCGCTACGTGCTCGGCCGCATGGTCGAGACGGGCGCGATCACGCTCGAAGAACGCGACCTCGCGGTCGCGGAAGACATCGGCAAGATCGAGCGCACGCATGCGTTCAATCTCGCCACGGCACCCTACGCGTGCGAAGAAGTGCGCAAGTTCGCCGAACGCACGTTCGGGTATGACGCGGTCTACAAGCAAGGGTTGGTCATCCAGACCACCTTCGATCTCAATCTTCAGCGGAAGGCGCAAGCCTCTGTGCGCTACGGCTTGCTCGATCTGGAACGCCGTCTCGGCTTTGCCGGTCCGGAAGGACACGACAAGGACGCGAATGGGCGTTGCGACGGACCGGCTGAATGGGTCGCCGACGAGGCGATCGAAGCGAACGCGCGCGTCGTTTCTCGCGGTCGCTCTTCCATCAACGTCTGCGTGCGCGGCAATCTCTTTCCGCTTGATGGCGACGACGTGAGTCGCGTCACTCGGTGGGAACGGGCCAAGCCCGGACGGGCACTCGTGCCCGGAGACCTGTTGACCGTGCGTGTCGAAACGAAACCGGACGCGAGAGGGAAGCCGACGCGCTACGCGCTCACGGCACGCCGAACGGCCGCGGGCCAGGCGAATCCTCAAGCGCTCCAGGCCGCGCTCGTCGCGATTGATCCGCAAAGCGGAGAGATTCGCGCGATCGTCGGCGGCTACGACTACAACGAAAACCAGTACAACAACGCCACACAAGCGCGGCGTCAAACGGGCTCCTCGATCAAGCCGTACGTCTACCTGACGGCGCTTGTGAACGGCGAGACGGTCGCTTCGACCGTGCTCGACGCCCCGATCTGTCTGTCGACAGCTTCCGGTACGTGGTGTCCGACGAACTACTCGGGCCCGCATACGAGTCGCGTCTACTACGGCAACGTCGACCTCGCGACCGCGCTCGCCAAATCGCTGAACTCCGTTTCCGTGCGATTGGCGATCGAAGTCGGACTCGATAAGGTCCTCGGCACGATACGCGCGCTCGGTATCCGGTCGAAGATCGTTCGCGTCTTTCCGATGGCTGTGGGTACGCCGCAGCTCACGCTCCGAGAACACACCGCCGGCTACGCGCAGATCCTTTCGAACGGACGCGCGATGGCGGTGCAAGGCTATTCCGAAGCAGAAGCCCGCCCCGGTATTTTCGTGAAGGAGGTGAAGGCCTTCGAGCGAAACGAGGGCGGCGGCACGACGCTGCACACGATCTACGCGGCTCCTCTGCGCCCCAAGGCGCAAGCCGTACCTTCTGGTGACGCCTACGCCATGACGCATCTCATGCGCGGCGTGGTCGAATTCGGCACCGGCGCGCGGGCGAAGCGCCTGCGGCGTCCGGTCGCCGGCAAGACGGGAACGACCAATAGTTTCCGCGACGTCTGGTTCATGGGTGGCACGGCCGATCTCGTGGTCGGCACCTGGGTGGGGCGCATGAATCCGCAACCGATCGCCAGAGAGGCGACGGGCGGGTCGGTCGCCTTGCCGATCTGGGAAGCGTTCATGGAATCGGCCTTTCCGGTTCCGGCCGAAGGCAACGCCTTCGAAACGCCGCCGCGGGATTTCCCGATCCCGGACGACGTCACGCTCATTCGACACGGCGAAACGAAGGACGGCCACGTCGCCGTTCTCCCGTTCCAGCGCGGCAAAATGCCCGCTTCGTTCCTTGATCGGAGCGCTGTCGACTTCCGTCACGGCAGCTTCAACTGACGCCTCTCGGTTCCACCGAGGGGTTTTCTTTTTGAGCGCCGGAGGGTTGACAAAACGGCCATTTTAGGCTAGACTGCACCGTTCCGGTATTTCTGCCGGATGGTCCTTCACCCCAGCTCCACAAGGAGTCACATGTCGAAAGAACCGACGACGAATCCGTTGCCGTACGTGGTCGCACTCCTCGCGGCGCTCTACTGCTGCTTCCATGTCTTCAAGCCTCCCGTCCGGAAGGTCGTGGCGGAACAGAAGGAGATGTCGCCGCCGCGCGTCGTGGGATCGAACCCTGCCGCCGGCGAGAAGGATGGCACGAACGATCCCGCGACGCCGTCCGCTTCCGCGAGCAAGAGCCGCGTCGTGCTGGTCAGCCTCGACGGCATGCACGTCAAGCTGATCGACGTGATGCCGCACCTGCGGCAGATGTTCGCCGAAGGGTCGCATACGCTGAAGGCGCGCGTACCTTGGGCCACGCTCGAGGTGCCCGATGCCGACGGCGTGTCCGCGAGGATCTCTCGCGGCGCCACGACGGCCATCTCGCACGCCGCGCTCTTCACGGGCGCGGATCCGGAGGTGAACGGCGTGACGAACGAGCCGTGGGACGATGCGCATCATACGCGCCACGTGCACGGCGTCGCTTTCCGATGGACTCCGCTCCTGGTGAAGGAAACGCTCTTCACCGCAGTGGAACAATCGGGACGAGGCGTCCGCGCCTACGTCGAGAAGGGGAAGTTGGTCGGTCTGCTCCGCGCCGACGGTTCCGAAACCGGGATCGTCACAAGGAACAGCATCGATCGGTTCGCCCTCCGCGACTGCGAGGCCTTCAAGGACGCTTCGGTTGGCCTGATCATCCTGCACTTCAAGATGATCGACGGCGCCGGACACTCGATCGGGTGGCTCACGCCCGAGCAGTACAAGGAGGCCGAGATCATCGACAGCAAGCTCAAGGTGATCCGGGACTGCATCGCCGCGGCCGACGTGCGGGACGGTCTCTCGACCACGCTGATCGTGACCGCCGACCATGGCGGTACGCCCGGCCTCAAGAAGGGGCACAGCGCGAACGACGACGACAACCGGCTCGTGCCGTGGGTCGCCGTCGGTCCCGGCATCAAGCGGGACTACGAGATCGCGGGTCGGAACGACTTGCCGCCCATCGAGCATCCTCGAAACGGCAGCACAAGCGTTCCGGCCACGATCAATCTCTACGACACCGTTCCGACGGTCTTGCGCATCCTGGGCTTGCCCAGAAGCGCGATGCCGTCGCTCTCCGCGCACGCCAAATCCGTCGACGAGATCTTCGCGTCACCCTGACGCGCTCGCCGCACGGTGCGCCACAGTCACCCTGTGGCGCGTTTTTTGTTATACTGTGCGTATGATGAGTCCAGCTGAATTGGAAGGCGCGCTTTTCTTGGCAGAATCCGGCGGAGGTATCCCTGAAACGGACGTGCATGGGTTGCGCGCCGATCAAGCGCTTGAAGATGTTGAACGCCTGCTTCACGGATCATTCGCACGCGGAGAACGGGCGGTGCGCGTCATTCATGGGAAAGGGGAGGGGCGACTCCGCGACATACTGCACCGCGCGTTCTCGACACATCCTCTCGTCGCCGGCTATCGGGAGACGGCTTCCGGCGGAGCGACCGTTATCGCATTAATTGAACGCTGACGATGCCGGACCTGCAACATCGAAAAGCTTGGGTCGTGACCGTCGACATGGGATACGGCCATGAGCGCGCCTCGCACGCGATCAAGGATTTGGCGTACGCCGACGTCATTGTCGCCAACAATTACCCTGGCATTCCGGAGCGAGATAAAAAAATGTGGCGTGCGTCGCGCCGGGCGTACGAGCTTATCTCCCGATTCAAGGTCGTGCCGTTTTTTGGCGAACTCGTTTGGGAAGTGTTTGATCGCATGCAGGAGATTCCGGCGTTTTACCCGCGGCGCGATCTTTCAAAACCGAGCTTGCAGGTGCTTGAACAGTATTATCTGATCGAGAAAAAAGGCCTCGGTCGCGATCTCGTCGAGACGCTGCGCAACAAGCGGAAACTACCAATGGTCTGTACGTTTCCTCTGCCGGCTTTTGCGGCCGACGTGTACGACTACCCGG
>CAZKMF010000166.1:0-1605 GCA_964553975.1 uncultured Gammaproteobacteria bacterium
ATGCGCGCAAGGAGCCCGCGGTAGATATCCACGTTTTGGATACGGTCGTACGGAATACTGACGTATTTCTTATGAATAACTCCTTCCTCTTTACGAAAAGCATCGTCCAACAGATCGAATTGAAAGAAACGATATCGCAGTTTTGACCAGACGAAGCAAAGCACCACCGACAGAATCAACGTTACGACCGTCAACCATGTCGGAAATCCAATCGAAGTCTCTGCTTCGCTTTCGTTTTGTGCAATCTCGAGAACAAGACCGTACAAAAACGGCACCAAAATAAACATGGCCAACGCCCACCTAAAAACCGACTTCAAAAAGAACATCCACACCACCTTCGCATCAAGTCGTTGCATAGTATTCACGATTACACGGAGGACTTAGAAACGGTCACGCGCTACTTCTTCAACGCTTCCTTATAAATACGATGAATCCTCCCGAGATGCAACCCGGGGTTGTACTCGGTTTCGGCGAGGTGCCGGCCGGCGCGGCCCATGGCATCGACGCGAGCGAAACTGCCGGGGAGCCAGTTGAGGTGCGCGGCGAGCTCCTTCGGTTCCGTCGGCGTGAAGAGTAAACCTGTCTCCCCTTCCCGCACGACTTCGGGCAAGGCGCCGATCCGCGAGGCGATGACGGGCTTGCCCCAGGCGTAGGCTTCGAGCGCGGTCAGGCCGAAGGTTTCGTAGGATTGCGACGGGATGACGATCGCTTTGGCGCGCGCGATCTCATGCTCGAGCGCTTCACCGTGGAGCGCGCCCAAGAATTCGACGCTGTCGAGGTTCAACTCTTTCGCCAACGCGTGGAGGGATTCCTTTTCCGGTCCGTCGCCGATAATGACGCACGTCAGCAGCTGCACGTCTTTCATGGCGCGCAAAAGCACGTCAACGCCTTTTTCCTGCGAGAGGCGTCCGACGAAAACGACGCGCGCTTCGGATTCGTAGCGCGGAGCGCGTTGTTCGAGATCAATAAAGTGCGGCACGACTTCGATCTTGCCTTGCGGTATGCCGTAGGCCATGAGCTTTTCCTGCACGAAGACGCTGGGCGCGATGAAGGTTGAGATGTGGCCGTAGGCGTCGAGTACCTTGTGCATCCAACCTTCAAAGGCGCTGAGGGCGCTTTTGAGCGTCGATCCTCCAATCAGCCTGCGTTGCAGCGTGTCCCAGTACGGGTGCGTGACGGATGGTTCGACAATCTTACCTTGATCGTAGAGACCGTAGTTGGGAGAAACGAGGTGGTAGTCGTGCACCGTCATGACGGCCGGGATGCCGCGCTGTTCGGCGACAGCAAGAATCGACGGAGAGATTTGATGATAGATATTGTGGACGTGCAGCACGTCCGACGGGAAGGCGGCAGCGAGCGCCGAAAACTTTTTCGCCGCTTCAAACGACCAGAGCATGCGTCCGGCCGTGCGGAGTCCTTCGAGATCAAAACGCATGCGATCGGTTTGGACTTCCGAAACGAAAAAACGGTCGTAGTGCGTCGGCACGTTTTTTTGGGAATGCATCGCGAACGGCACGACCGCGTCACCGTTCCTCTCCAAAATTTTAGCGAGCTCAAAGGCGTAGCGCTCGGCGCCGCCTTTCAGGTAATAGTACTTGTTCGCTT
>CAZKMF010000167.1:0-3152 GCA_964553975.1 uncultured Gammaproteobacteria bacterium
CGGCCCGCCTTGTTCATCGTCACGAACGTCATCGTCTTCGAGCTCTTGTGGCGACACGTCAGTCAGGGTTGGGCCGCGTGCTTCGGCATGCTCTTCCTGGGCACGTTCGCTTTTCTCAAGGTGTTCGATCGCCTTGCGCACGTCACTCCAGAGGAACGCGCCGAACGCAGGCGTGCCACGCAGGCGCGCCGAGGTGATCGCACTGCCTTGACCATTCAGATGATCGACGTGCACCTCGGCGCCAAGGGTCCGACCGGCGATATCGCCCGTGCGATCGTCGCCCGTTGGGACGAAGCGGCGACGGCCAAGGCGAAGGCGCGTCTGCGAGCCGTGATCGACAAGCTGGGGCTCGACTCCGAGCAGCGTGATCTTGCCGAGAGAGGTATCGCCAACATGTCGGGCAAGCAGGCTACGCGGCTCGCGAACGAACTGGAAGACTCTCTCGAAGCGCTTCCGCGCGCGACCGCGGCGCTCAAGCAAGCGCTTGATGACGCGCTCGTTGCTCGGCGCGACGACAAACCCCGCTCGTGAAGCGGGATTTTCTTTACAAGAAATACGCCGCTTTATACGATGAATCCACTAACACGTTTCTCCTGACGGTATGGACGAAAAGGTGCCTCAAGAACGGACGGATGCGTCTCTCAAGGATCAGGTAAAAAACGTGCGCCAGGAGAAGCGTCCTTACGCCGAAGTGCTCTCGATGTTCGAGAGCGCGCGCGGGACTCGAGATTTTTGGGAAATGGAAAAGGATATCATGCAGCTCGCTAGCATGCGGCCGGGGGATGATGGGTATGACTCATGGCAAGAAGTGCGCGACGCGTATCCCGGTTGGGAGAAGCGCGACTTTCTCAGACTCTTGGCGGAGCTCGGCACGGCGCTTGGTGGTCCGCTTGCGAAGGATGTCCTGCGTCAGAAAGAATCCGAGTTGAACGCGTTGCAAGCTGAGCTTGGGAGAAAGGAATCCGAACTCAAAGACGCACGTGACTCCGAACGTTGGTCCGCGATCCACCGGTCCCCAGAAGAGATGGTGGCGTATCATCGGCAAGTACTGGCTGGCGAAGAGGCCGACCTGAAGGGAATGGGATTTTTCGCGCGGTACGTGACCGACCGCGACCGCGCGAAAAACATGAGGGAGAATATTCGACGCGCGAAGGAAAGTATTGAGGAGAGAGAAAACTTTATTGCGAGTTCTCCGATCGAAGGCAGGAACGCGAAAAAGGAGGCGGAGCAGGCGGAACGAACCCGCACCATTCAACGGTTAGAATCCGAGATCGAACAACTTCGAAAAACGATTGAAAAAACACGCGCTAGTTTGAAGTGACCGCACCGTTCGAATAAAACAAAAACCCTGGCTGACGGCCAGGGTTTTTGTTTAAACCTTTCCTTTCAACGAATCCTTCAATGTCTTTCCCGCTTTGAACTTCGGCACGCGGACTTCGGGGATCGTGATTTTTTCGGAGGGCTTCTGCGGATTCACGCCCATGCGCGAAGCGCGGGTGCGGGCTGAGAAGGCGCCGAATCCGGCAATCGTGACTTCTCCGCCGCCTTTCAGTTCCTGAATGATCAGGTCTGTGAGCGTTTCGATAATTTCTTCGCAGCGTTTTTTCGGGACGTCGATTTTCTCTGACAGCTTCACCGCCAGTTCTGCTTTGTTCATAGCAATGATTACTCGATGATCTTTTGAATAGGTTCGATCTTCACGGCCTTGCCCGCATCGTCGATCGTGACGACGACGGCGTTCAAATCGACGGGTCCTTCTTCGGGGATTTCGAAGGGGAGCGCGTCGCCGGGAATGAATCGGCTGATCGGTCCTTCGGGCGCGACGCCGAGCACGGAAATGCGCGCGCCCGTCATGCCGATGTCGGTGAGGTAGGCGGTGCCTTTCGGCAGGACGCGGGCGTCGGCGGTCGGGACGTGCGTGTGCGTGCCGGTGATGGAGGAAACGCGTCCGTCGAAGTGGAAACCGAACGCAATGCGTTCGGAACTGGCTTCGCCGTGGAGGTCGACAAGGATCGCGTCGAATTTTTCTCCCTCGTGGCGGCGCAGGATCTCTTCCATGGCTTCAAACGGATTGCCGTACGGCTCCCGCATGAAGACCTGGCAGATTAAGTTTACCACCAGGACTTTTTTGCCACCAAGATCGAGCACCTTTTCTCCATCGCCGGCGGTTCCGGCGGGGAAGTTGTACGGACGGATGAGCGTATCTTTCAGGAGAGGATCTTCCCAGATCTCGTGCGGCCCTTTTGGGTTGGCGAAGATGTGGTTGCCCGAGGTGAAGAAGTCGACGCCGCCATCTTTCAGTTCGGCGAGGATCGGCTTCGTCACGCCTTTGCCGTGCGCGACGTTTTCCGCGTTCACGATCGTGAGATCGGGACGGTATGTTTTTTTGAGTTCCGGCAGCGCTTTGAGAAGCGCGCGTCGTCCGATTTTTCCGACGACGTCGCCGAAGAGGAGTACGGTAAGCATCAACGTGCGTATTCGATCGCCCGCATTTCGCGGATGACGTTGATCTTGATTTCGCCCGGATACTGCAGTTCCTGTTCGCACTTCTTGGCAATGTCTTTGGCCAGCTGCCAGGCGCCCAGGTCGTCGATCTTTTGCGGCGAGACGAAAACGCGGATTTCACGGCCAGCTTGGATGGCGTACGCGTGTTCGACGGCCGGGAACGACGTGGCGCACTTCTCGAGGTCTTCGAGGCGGCGAACGTAGTTTTCAAGCGTGTCTTTGCGGGCGCCGGGGCGCGAGCCGGAGATGGCGTCGGCAGCCTTACAGATGTAGCCCTCGATGTTACGCGGCTTGTCCTCGTGGTGCGAGAGCGAGTGGTAGGCGACTTCTTCGGGGAAGCCGAACTTCTTCATGATGTTATAGCCGATCTCGGGGTGCGCGCCGGGGACGTCGTGGTCGACGGCCTTGCCGATGTCGTGGAAGAGGCCGCCGCGCAAGAGTTCGGCCGCGTTGGCGCCGAGTTCTTTACCGAGGAAGTTGCCGATCATGGCGACTTCGATCGAGTGGCGCAGGACGTTCTGGCCGTACGAGGTGCGGTACTTCAGGCGGCCGAGAATCGAGATCAATTTCGGATCGACCGAACCGAGCGGAATGCCACACTCGATCATGGCGTCTTCGCCGGCCTTCTTGATGTCGAGCGCCAGCGT
>CAZKMF010000168.1:0-6265 GCA_964553975.1 uncultured Gammaproteobacteria bacterium
TCCATTGAAGCTTTGAATTTCGCGACGGCCGCTTTTTGCGCGGTCGTTTTCGCGCGCGCGTTCAGTTTGATCATCGTGCTTGAACGCACGCCGTCTTCTTTGGCGCGAATCTCTCCGAGCCTGCCACTTTGCGCGGCGCGAGCGGCAGTGCGTTTCCCCTTCTGTTCGGCGCGACGTGCCTCGAGATTAGCTTTGCGCTCAGCGAAGCGCGCGGTCATTTGCGGAATCAGCGCCGTAACGCGCGCGCAGAAGCCGGCGGAGCCGTCGATTGTAGGGTCCAGGACGTCGGTCGCTTGTGGATCAATGGCCGCGCCGCGCGGTGCGGCGGCGAACACCATACCCGGAAGAAGGAGTTGAGCCGCGAGCGCGACGGCGGCAATCTTCTTAATTGAGTTCGCCTTGATCATAGATGTTGCCATAGGCGTTGATTTGGGTATCCATCTCGTTCACGACCTGCGTATCGGTCTCGGAACCGTTCACGCTGTTCATTTCTCCCGCCGCCGCCGCGAGACTCGCGTCGATCGCGGCGCTGACGTCGACTGGCTCTTGCGCCGCCGCACCCGTACCCGTCGTTCCGGCCGCGCCGGTCGGACTCGTCGTACCTGTCGGTACCGTCGTGCTTGCCGGACTCGTAGTTTTGCGAAGGTAGTTGGCGCCGACCACTCCAACGACGAGGAGGACGGCGACACCCACGAACGCGCTTTTGGGGATGTTCTTCATAAAGTCTCAGGAATTAATTTCCTCCAGAGTATAGCATAAAATCCTAAAAATCCCACTCGAAAACCGCTTGACTTTCGCCAAGACACGTGATGATGTTTTCGCGGTATAGTAAGGACCGCGGTGCGCGCTTCGCCTTCAGCCTTCGTCGCCCGGATGTGTGTTGCCGGACGACGGAGCCCTGGAGAAGGGTTGGACAAGGAGCGAGGAGCGACCCATGGAGAAGACCAAGTGGTACAAGGAGTGTTTCGTCCGTAGCCTGACCATCATCTCGCTGACCGTGCTCGCCATCGCGAGCTTCGGCTGCGCCGGCGCCACGAGCGACACGGAAGATCCGCCCGGCCTCGACGCCGGACCGGACGCCGTCGTGACGCCGGACGCGCCGCCGCCCGTGGAGGCTCGGCTCAGTCTGACGCTCGTCGGCCTGCCTGGCGGCAACGACGTCCGCGTCGCCACCAACGACGCGAAGGTGGTGTGCTTCACCGCCAAGGCGGTCGGCACGGCGCTCACGACCGAGCGGCTGCAGTTCGAGATCACCTCGAACCTGTACGTCGACAACCAGTCGCAGTACAGCGACTGGAAGCTCCAGAACGACGCCGGCGACGTGCTCGGCGCTGCGCTGCCGACGGCAAGCGGCCCGGACACGCTCACCCTCGCGGTGACCGTTCCGATCTCGCTGCCCGCCGAGGTGGACCGCGAGTTCTGCCTGAGCGTCGACATCGCCAACGAGGACTTGCTCAGTGGTCGCACCTTCACCGTGAAGCTGCTTCCGTTCGACGACGGCGACGTCAGCCGGATGGACAACAACACGGATCTGCCGATCGATCACATCGACGGCGCCGACACGATCCGGACCGATCTCTTGATCGTCGGCATCAGCGGCCCGAGCGTGCCCCGAAGCCCGCCGCAGATGGGGCCGACCGAGCAGCTGCCCGTCGGCTACCTGACCGCGCTCTCGGGACAGCTGACGCCGCCGACCGACATCGTGGTTCACAGCGCGACCGTGACCGCGCCGGCGGAGTATGACATCGTCATCAAGATGCTGTCGTACAGCCTGCGCCTCACCTACCTGGGCGATCCGGCGCCTCCCGAGGAGACGACCATCGCGAACGCCAGCTTGAGCCTCCACGGTCAGCCCATCTCACCGGGAACCTGGAACGTCCAGGTCGGCGGAGGCGACTGCAACTTCCCGGCCACTTGGCGGCTCCGCTGCGTCCAGGTGAACCTGGACGAACCGATCATCGTGCACGCCAGCACGACCGTGACGATCGACCTCCACGTGGTCGTGTCCGGCCGCCTCGTGAACAACGAAATCTTCACGACGGAGTCCGTCATGGACTTCTACGGCCCGCAGGAGGGTCCGCTCTCCCGCCGCGTCATCGGAAGGGGCGCCATCAACAAGGGCGCGATCTGGGGCAACGACGGCCTCTGGTGGTTCAACGGTTACACCGTCCACTGGGGGAGCCGGTACCAGCCGACCTTCGTGATCCGCGTTCCCTGACCGTCTCTCCCCGTGCCACACATCGGCGCGGGTTTTCTTTTTAACGGATGATCTGATTAAACACGCACCGAAACCATGACGATGAATATCAAAATCGTGAAGACCGCGAGAGACGCGATTGTTGTCATGACCATCGAAACGGCTTCACGCTTCTGTCCGTCGATATAGAGCATGACCGGTTTGCCGAAGATGAGCATACCCATCGTCGCCGCGGAGACGACGAGTAAAAGAAGAATACCGATCGGTGCGAGCGCTTCGATTTTTCCGCCACCGAACAATTTGTCCGCGTTCCGCATCACCGTTCCAACGACGGCGACGTAAAGGATCGCGAGTGCGGCGTACGAAAGACTTTGTTTGACGATCTTCATGTCGGGCATATGCGTGCTGCGTTGCGCGAGAGGATTAAACAGAAAATGGACGTGTATTCCTATAGTACCAAACCTGCAGAGACCTGCTACAGCTTGCCTATCATGTCGTTTCGTAGCATACTTCACGTACGGTTGTTCCAGAGTTTGCCGTAAGAACGTGTTGTGTTCGGGGGGTGCCCGAACGCGCCTAAATTCTTACGACAAGCGGCGGAATGCCTGCTTGTCCCGTACGGGACACGCCTATTCATGCGCGTTTTTTTGTTTCCACATATGGAAAAACTTCAGATCGTCGACTTTACGACTGGTGAGCCCACCGGTGAGCACATGCCGCGCGCCGAAGCCATCGCTTGCGGCGCTTGGTGCCGTTCCACCAACGTCTTCGTGCTCAATCCGCAAGGCGAAGTGCTCTGCCATCGCCGTTCGTCGCTCAAAGAACGATATCCGTCCGTCTGGTCCACGCATCTCGGCGGCCATGTCACCGAGGGCGAATCGTTCCTGATGAATGCCGTAAAAGAGCTTGAGGAAGAATCTGGCATTCGCGTGGCGCCGGATGCGCTCCTGGCTTGGCGCACCAGTAAAATCGAAACGTCCCGCCTCTGGGTGCGCGATTTTGTCGTCATGGTCGATCCTTCAACCATCACGCTTACCCCGCAACCCGGCGAAGTCGACGAGTTCGAGTGGATCAGCCCGTCAGACATCGTCCGCCGTTCCAGAACGGAAACATGGTTGGCCGGCACCCACGACTTCCGCACGGAATATTTCTGCATGCGCGCGGTCCTCACGGCTGCACACGCCATCGGCGCCATACGCATCCCCGACCCGCTGCGCGCCTGGCATCCAGAGATGCTGGCGGAATAACAAAGACGACCCGTGAGAGTCGTTTTTTCTTGTGAACCTACGGTGCCCCTTTCTTATTCAAACAACTTCAGGCGCCAAACGATTCCTAAATACACGACGGCGCACACAAGAAAGACTAGGAGGCCAGCGACGATGGCTTTTTGCGGTCCAATTTTTGGGGACAAGAGCGCCACAACAATCATATAAGGCACCCACGAGGCGAGTGTCCCAAATAACACGAGCCAGGCATGCTGCGATACCGCCACACCACCTTTCGTCGAGCCTATAAAGATGTAAGCGACGAGGGTAAAGACTGGAGCCAGGGTTGCGAGTCCTGATAAAAGGCGATTACTGCCCTGTTCAAGACCAACGATCAAGACCGTGACAATACCGCCGGTCAGAAAATAGACGAGATAGGATTTTATTTGCTCCATCATAAAACAATCTTTCGTAGTTCATCTGTGTCCCTGACGCACTGGCTCTATTTACTCGGAAACATAGGAATAAACGCGCTCGTTTTTCTTTTGTATTCGGCGAAGTCAGGATGTTGTTCCATTTTTTTCTCAAGCATGGGAATGCCGGAAACTTTCAAAATCAAAAACGTAATAGTGATCGGACCGATCATGCCGATCCACCCACCCGAAACGGAAAGGGCCACCAGCCAAATCCCCCACCACTGGGTAACTTCACCAAAATAATTGGGGTGCCTCGTGTATGCCCAGAGCCCGCTTTGCATGAGCTTGCCCTTATTTGCCGGATTTTTGATAAATCCATTGAGCTGCGCGTCGCCGACGGCTTCAAAGTAAAAACCAATAAGCCACACCACGACGCCGACAACATCAAGAAGTCCAAGCGCGGTTCCTACACTCGTGTTGATGAGCAATACCGGAGAGACAACGAGGAACAGAAGTACGCCCTGCAAAAGATACACCTGCAGATAAGAGCGCAGGTAAAACCATTTGCCCCACTCATTGCGCCAGGCCAGGTAGCGATAGTCCTCGGCTTTGCCCCTATTGCGCGCATGGATATGCCACGCCAAGCGCAACCCCCAAACGCTCACCAACAGGCCGACCAGCAGGCCTCGTACGCCAGAAGTACCGGTGAGAAAAAAAGACACCCACGTCATGAGCACGAAGCCCAAGCCCCACGCCACATCGGCGACGTCGTTTCTCTTTTTTATCAAAGACACGACGAACCAAAAGCTCATGTACGCAAGTAAAACTCCGGCAAGGATCGCGTAATACTTCATAGACCGATTTTACTTGCGATGAAATATGTTACGACCGACACGGAAGCCGCCAGCACCGCGCCCCATAGCAAATCCACGATAGTGACCAAAAGCGGCCAATCTTTCGCAACGGCCAAATTGGTCAGGTCATAAGTCGCGTAACACACCAAGCCGAACAACGCGCCGTAGAGAAGCGCGTGCACCCACGAGTCTTTTTGCATGGACGGAGCAATAACGAAAACCACAAGACCCGCGATGAAGATCAGGTAAAACACGATCGCCGCGATCCAATTCACATCCGGTCTCAAGAACGCGCCGATCTGCGTCCGGTAGAAATTCTTGGCGATAACACCAAGCCAAACCATATCAATCGCAAAGAAGACTGGGAGCGCAATGAAGAAAAGTTTTATGAACATGTTCATTCAATTACGTGTGTAAATTGCAAAAAAGTAACTCAAGAAGACTGGTATACAGATACTCTATCAGTTCTCGTTCCCACCTGGGTATAGCAAAAACCCACCACTTTCGTGATGGGTCTTTGCTGGCTCCGCATCGTGGAGGACGTTAGAACTGCGGTCATGGCCGGATAATACCCCACCCCGTCACCCCGTATATTACTTTCGCGGCTGGTAGGTCAAGGTCCCTGGAAGGCAGATACCGGACGGACAGTCGTTCAGGAGCCGAGGTCCAAGGTCGCCGCACAAGCACAGACCAGTACGCTTACGCTTTGGCATATGAAAAACATCAGGGATTTATTCGCCTGATGCTATCACTCCCTTAGGCGAACGGGGCAAGTGCGCCAACTATGCCGGCGAGCCGACTTCTATCACCTCCACTGAGAGTCCGCACTCATTTTTAACATATTCTATTATCGCTCTCGATGCTGGTCGGCTCGTAACCCTTTCTCCAGGTCGTTTTGTTATGAAAACCAACCTGGAAATCCTTTGTTTCGGATTCTCTTTGTTGTAAATGAGGCATTTAAAGATGTCGCGCTCAAACTCACTCTGTGGAGCCCAAACTGACCAAGCAACCTCAACTGCCGCATGTTCCTCTGGAAACAAGAAGTCAAACCTCATTCCTGACCCCAGGTGAACATCTTTCTCAGAAAAGTCGTGACCGAACAAAGATTCGGCTTTTTCTCTCAGTTCTGCCGTGAACTGATTCGAATAGCGGTCGCCAACCCCTGGGCCCCGCCGCTCATGAAAGTCCAGTCGTTCTGATGCCATGTTTTTTACCAACCCTATCAGCTTGTCTACATTCGTTGTCATATCGAATCATTTGGTTGTGGCACACCTGGTCTGTTGGGATGGGACTTGTGTGGTGCCACCAGGAACCGTTCCTCCATTGGCACAACCCTCTGGCTTTCAAGATACATAAGCATTTCGTCCTCATTGAACCGCAGGGAGCCTACGATTCGATAAAAAGGAAGGATTCGGCTCTCGACCATCCTGTAGACGGTTTGTTTCGAGACGCGGAATAGGGTCGCGACCTCTTGAAGCGTGAGTAACTTTGGTTTCATGCTCACAAACTATTTCATAGGACTTTCTTTGAACGTCCAAAAGTTAGAAATCTCTTTCATCACGACCTCCGTCAGCGCTAAGTAAGCAGAAAGCG
>CAZKMF010000169.1:0-8321 GCA_964553975.1 uncultured Gammaproteobacteria bacterium
CGGAAAGATCATGCAAACGCAGGGTGCCGTTTGGACGCCGATTGTCCGTAAGCGCTTCCGCCGTCGCTTTCCGTTCGGCATGCACGACGCTTTTGAGCGTATGACCGGAAAAATAGGAGACACCTTCCAGATCCGGCCACGGGTCCGGCAAGCGCGCGTCGATATCGCAATCATCGACTTCGACGAAAGTGATAATTTTATCGGACGGACCCTCGTTGTAGAGCTGGATTTGCGAGTGCTGGTCGCCCGGACCAAGCGCGGCGACAGGCGTGGGGCCGACGTGAACGCGTTTCTTTTTTCGATCGAATTGTTTTCCCAAACTTTCGGCCCAGAGCTGGCAGTACCACTCACCGACCAGGGCCAATCGCTTGGCGTAAGGCATAAACACGGAGATCGTTTTGCCGCGGCGGTACAAAAGCCACTGGAGCGCGGCGTAGACCATCGGCGCGCTTTTGAGCGGAGCGGTCTTCCAAAAAGCTTCTTCCTCAGCTGCCGCGCCTTTCCAAAGTTGATCGGCGTTGATGCCGGCGGCGAGTAGCGGAAACGCGCCGACTTCGGTGAGCACGGAAAACCGCCCGCCGACGTTTTCTGGAACGGGAAGCGTGACGTAGCCGTCCCGCGCCGCGATGTCGTGCAACGTGCCTTTTTTCGCGTCCGTCGTGGCGATGATCCGTTGCATCGCTTTTTCGCGCCCAACCGCGCGCATGAGTTCGTGACGCAAGAGCGTAAAAATCGCCATCGGTTCGATGGTATCGCCGCTTTTTGACACGACGTTGATTGCCGCGCGTTTCCAGTCGACACTTCCAACGACGTCGCGCACGGCGCGCGGGTCGGTGGCGTCGCCGGCAAACACCAGCTTCATCGCGCGCGCTCCTCGTTTCAAATCTTCAAGTCCGCGGAGCGCCTCGTAAGCGGCGCGCGCGCCCAAGAGCGATCCGCCGATACCGATCACGACAAGTGTATCGATTTCTTTGTCGAGTTCGCGCAGAATCTTGGCCATCGCCTCGCGGCTTGGGCGACGCTTGGGTACGGCGAAAAAGCCGAGTTCGCCGGCTTTCTTCCGATCCGCGAGCGCGCGACGCGAGGCCTCCAACCATCCCGCAATTGCCTGTAATTCTTCCGGAGAGACGCCTTCCGCGCCGACGCGATTCCGCATCATGTTGAGGAAATCGTAGCGCAGGGCCATACGCCGTCAGTCTATCACGATTTCCAAACGCTTCCGAGCACCTCCGACGTCCGCGCGAGCGTCAGCGCAACGACGAAACCGGCGATGACGGAAAGCGCCAGATACAAAAGAAACGGTTTCAAAATTCCGCCGCGCCGCGCAGCGTAGCGAAAACCGAAATAGGCCGGAGGCAGGAAAAATAACGCGGTGAGCACGCTTTGAAGCAGCACCGGGACCCTATTGCCGCCGGTCGCGAGCGCTTCGATCAGCATGAGCGGCATGCCGAGGAGATACCAGATGACGGCCGCGTGCAGCGGAGAAAGCTTTTTCGGACTGCGGCGGTCGAGCCACAGCATCGCGGGCAGAATCAAGACGTGGGCGAGAATGCGAATCATATCAACGCGTGAGTTCAAAGACGTCACCCGGATTCAACCAGAGCACCGCCTCCGCTTTGGCGGCGTCGTACGCCCACCCGCCAGCGGCGAGCGTCGACAAATCTTTCTTCGCGAGAGACGCTCCGTCCTTCCGCACCGTCGCGCCGAGACCGGCGGGGACTCTGAGCAGGAGCGGTTCCGTCGAACCGTCATAACTGATTTCAAGCGCGGGAATCGACGTCACATCGAAACGATACGACCCGCCCTCAGCGACCGTAGCGTAGGCGTAGCGGCCATCAAAGCTCGTGCCTGGAACCAACGTCAGGTCCGCGCCGCCGCCGAGTTCGGTAAAGGTCACGCTCTTGTCGCCCTTGCCGTCGCGCAGCGCGATTTCAAGTTGCGCGTACCGTCCCGGACAACGACGCACGTTGCCCTCGACGAGTTTGCAGGCTTTGCCCAGGAAGATTGAATTCGTTCCAACAACGTCACTTGCATCGAGATCGCGCGCGATCGCCATAAAATCGCCGGGCGTGACGGGATCGGCAGCGCGCCAAGCGGCCGCGTCGGTAAACGTCAGGTCGCTGAAACTGTTGCGTGGATCGGGCAGCTCGGCATTCTTTTCTTCAAACCCAAGCGCAGCTCCGCCGTTCGCGAAATGCGTGAAGGTTACGTGTTGCACGCTGACGGGGCCGTCATCGAAAGTGAAGCCAACCCTCGCCGGTCCCGATTTTGCCGACGTGTCCAAGCGTCCGCTAACGATTGAATTCTTGAGCGTCGCGCCGAAGGCCGCGAAGGTGCCGCCGATCGGATTTTCCGCGATCAACGCGTCCGTGACTTCAAGATTCACGCCACGTATCCAGAAACCGCGCTCGCCGTTCAAAACGCTCGTCAGACCGGCGAACGACGCTTTCGTTTCCGGAATATAGTCCCCTTTTCCTTGACCGTCATCGATGTAAAGACCGATCTTCGCGTTGGCGCGCGCGATGTTATCGGAAAACGCGCCGAGCGCCGCTTCGCGCGGACGAAGTTTCACGCCGGCGTTCGTCGTCGCCTCGTCCACCAAGAGATACCAGTATCCGAATCCGTCCGCGCCGACGACCGCGTTGCCTTCAAGACGATTGCTGGGGTGCTTCAGCAAGAACCCGGAAGCCGCCGCGTCGCCCGGCAAAGCGCCGCCTCGCGTGTGCGCCACGAGGTTACCGACAAACACGTTGTTGATTTCCGCGCCATCCTCCGTCGCGAAGCAATGTCCGTACGTATCAACCGCGACGTTATCGCGAAGCGTCGCGTCGCTCGTTTGACGCAATGTCACGCAGCGATTTCCGGAATCGCGAATGACGCTGCCCGCGAGAAGCGGGGCCGAAGCGCCGTCGAGGAAGAGCGGATACTGACCCGAGACACCCTTGCGCCCAAGTCCGCTCAGTTCGACGTTCCGAAGAGCAATCGCGGCATGATTGATACCGCGCACGTACGAACCCATGCCGCCGCCTACGCCGTCGATCACGATATTACGATCAAGTAATCCGACTTCGGAACGGAGTCCGTTTTCGGAACGATGCGCGTACGCGAGCGGTCGATCCAAGATAAGCGCGTTGCCGTCGACCGCTTTGAGGTGCCGCGTTTCTTGCTGTTCGTTGGTCGCACCGAGCACGACAATTTCCGCGCCAATCGGCCAGGCGACGGATTCTTGCAAAACAATTTTCGACGCGCCGACCGTCGCTGGCGCGGCAAGTCGCGTCCAGCTACGTCCCGCGTCCGCTCCGTAGAACGCGAGCGTGCCTCCATCGACCGTCAAACCGTCGTCAGCGATCGCCGACGAAGCTGCGCCGATCAATTTGATCTCGATCGAGCGATCCGCTCGAAGCGGCGTCTCCGCGCTGCCAGCCTTCATCGCGCCGCGCACCGAAATCTGCCGCGCGGCGAGTCGCGTCGAACGATCGGTCGTAAATTCAAGCGTGCCGAACACGTCGAGTGTCTTCAACGTTGGCCCGTTTTCCGCGTCGTAAAAAACCGTGACGCCGGCCGGGATCATCACGCGCGAGCCGGAACCCGGTCGCGCGCCGCCCCAGACCGCCGGATCGCTCCAGGCGCCGGACTTGCGAGCGGTGACATCTTGAGCCACGACCACGCCGCTCTGCGCCGCCAAATCTTCGGCAATTGAGGAGACAGCGCCTTCTATTTCTTTATCAAAATCGCCGACGGACGCGATAGTCTCCCCTTCTTTATACGCGAAGAAAAACGCGTCGGAGAGATCATCAACTTTTTTGTTCCAATCACTGCCGTACAACCCGCGCGCGGCCTCTTCCGAGGCCAGCCAACGTAAACGACCGCCGGCGCCGACTGCGAAGACGCGCGGGTCGCTCTGCAATTTCACGAGACGGGAACCGGGTTTGTACGTCACGTTGCCGCCAATCAAGTACGACGCAAGTTCATCGTCGGAAACCGTGCGCACGTCCGAAAAATCGGCGTACCAAGAAAAGTACACCTTCTCGTTCGGGAAGACGTAGCGTTTACCCTCATCGACGTAGTAAACGGCAGGCGACGAACCCTTGATCAGTGCACTCGCGGCGCGCGAAGGCGCGGGCACGCCAAGTGCCAGAATGGCCGCGACAACGAAAAAGCGGAATTTCCGCATATGGCTTCATTGTAGCACAGCTTGCGGCGTGGTAACCTGTGATCGATATTCCTTTTCATTTTTTATGCGCATCTCAACCGCCGCACTGGCCGCGTTCGGTCTCGCGATCGCGTTGCCGGTGATCGCCGCGACCGGAGCGATCTCCGACGCGACGAAAGCGAACGCCGGCATCACGCCAGACAGTCCGCTCAGTTTCATCGACAAGACGTTCGACGCGCTCGCGATCGCCGTCGCCTTCAGTCCGGAAGCCAAGGTCGATGCCTCGCTCAAGGTCGCCGAAGAACGCGCTGCCGAAGCGGCCGTCATGAGCGCGGCTGGCAACACCGACCTTGCCGCGAAATCAGCGGAAGCTGCCGCGAGTGACGTATCGATCGCCGTGAAAGCCGCGAGTGGCGTCGCGAATAACGAACTCGCCGCTCCGCTCGTCGTCAAAATCGAAGAAGCGACCGTCGGCATGCAAGCCACGCTTCAGGAAGGCATCGACGTCGCTCCGGCGGACGCAAAAGCCGACGTACAGGAAGCCGTCAATCCGAGCATGGCCCTCATGACCGAAGCTTCAAAGGCTGTCACGGTCGTCGCGGCGCCGAAACCAGCCGGCACCGTTGCCTGTGATCAAACGAAGTTCGACGCCTGCGTGCGCACGAACGGCTGTACGGAAGATACGTCCGCCACGTGCTTCAAAGCTTGTCCGCCGAAAGTCGTGACCTGCGACGATCCCAAAGCCGGAAAAACTTGCAAGCAACCCGACACGGCGTGCGTCAATCAGTGTCTCAGCAAACTTCTCGGCTGCTTCGACACCTGCCTCTCCACCGCGAATTGCAAAAAAGAAGAAGTAAAAACGAACGCGCTTAAGCTCATCTCCCCCGAGGAACTCCAACGCGTGTTCCAAAACGAACTCAAGGCGGGCGCGATGGTCAAGTAACTAGGCGGTCGGAAGCTCCGGCGGGCTCAACAATTTGAGAGCTTGCCGGAGTTTTTTTACGTACGTTACCGTCTCCGGAAGCAGCGTCGAGTTCTTCATCGTTTTGACAGCCTTGCTTCTCGCGCCTTTTTTCTTGGCGAGCGCCGCGATCTCGGCGGGGTGCGGTTCTGACCAGGCGTCGCCCCAAAGCGCGATCGCTTTGCGCACGCGCGACTCCCCCGTGTTATACGAAGCCGCCAAATACTCGTCGACGCGCGAAGGGTCGACGTTGTACAGATCTTTCACGCCAGTCGGCATCGACGCCAGAATCGAATCCAGATAGCCGATCTGCGCCTTGATGGCGTTAACCGGATCCGTCATGCCGCGCGTGAAATCAGGATTCAAATGCAACTCCTTGTGCTTGACCATGAGCGCGTAGGTACTCGGAATGAACTGCACCAAACCGAGCGCTCCGGCAGACGAGCGCGCGTAGACATAGGCGTCACCCTGATTGCCCGCGAGCGTGACATAAAACGCTTCGACGGCGGTCGGATCCTCGCTCGTGAGCGCGCCAAGACCGTCGTGTTCGATGATCGCGATCGATTCAACGAGGTGTGGATCGATGACATCAACCATCAGCTGGCTGGGAAACGCGCGCGACTTCGCTCCGGAAGCTCGCAAGGCGTCGTACGCCGCGCCGATTTCGTTGCGAAGCGTGCTCTTGCCGGCCGCGACCATTTCCGCCGTGTGAAGCGCATCCGAATACGGCGTGTACACGACGTCGTGCAGTTCATATTTCGGTTTTCTCTTGGAGACCGAAATATCCTTGAAGATCGGGTAGCGCACCGCTACGACGACGCGCTCACCATCATCGACGGCAAACGTCGAATTTACGCCGTTGTTCCTTTTGACCACAACATCCGTGTCATCCGGCGTCGCGGGATCGAGTTTGAGGCCGGTTCCATTTTTGCGGACGTCGATCAGCTGGAGCGCGTCTGTTCTCGCGTCCCATACTGCGAGTGTAACGTCTACCCAAACATTTTGGTTCGTGACGACAACCGGTTTTTTCTTTGCATCCGCGTCAATACGCTCTTGGAGCAGCGCCCGAGCTTGCGCAATGGCGTTTTGTAGTCCGCCCATAGCGGGTTCCGACAGCGCTGGCGTGCTCGTCGCCTCATCCGCAGGCTGTACCGGCGGCGTCTCAACAACGGTAAGATCCTGCGCAGGAGCCTCAATCAATTTCATCAACGCGCCTTTCGACTCGGCCGTCAGACCCGTCGCCGGATCGTAATAGCGTCCGTCCGACATTTCGAAAAATTTGGGCGCTTCCGCGCGGGCGGCACTCACACCTCCGAAAAACGCGAGGCTGACGACGAAGGCGGCGATAAAGCGTGCTTGGAAACGCATAGGCATTGATTGGATAGACGGCGTGCGGGGACGTTTCTTACAGCGCGGACGTGGTGGTCGCGTCGAGATCAAAGTCGCGGTAGACGTTTCTGGCGTTCCAGAGCAGGAACCCTCCTCCATGTTGATCGCGGACGGCGTTGATCTGCGCTTGGATCATGCCGGCGTCGTAGACGGCGCCGATATCGAAGGCTTGGATCCACGGCCGTTGTACTGCGAGCGTACCGGCGCAAGGCAGGAGGAAGGTCGACGTCGCGCTTTTGACTCCGGCCGCGAGGTCTCCGCATTCCTTATCGCGGCGCGCGTAGAGCTTATTGGCTTTCATTAAGCTGTCAGCGACGATTTCGTACGGGTGTTCAGCGGGATTCGGGTACCCGAGCGTGCCTTTGCCGTAATGGGAAGGATACACCATCGGGGAAACGGCCGTGCCGTTCGGCAGCGCGTCAACGAGCAGCTGTCCGATCCCGAGATCATACTCAAGATACCACGTGACGTAGCCGAAGAGGTCGTACGACACGGGGATGCGTTCCTTCACTTCAAGTTCATCGTGCATGTAACGGAAGAATTCGCGCAAGACTTCGTGTTTTGGTCTCGCTTCCTCTTCCGGCGCATAGCTGATCGCCGTCATGTCGCCATCACTCGGAAAGCGGATGTAATCGAACTGCACTTCGTCAAAACCGCGGGCGTAGGCCTCGCGCGCGATCTCCGCGTTGTACGCCCAGGCCGCTTTCGACGCCGCGTTGACCCAGACCATGCCCTTGTGATCAGCCCAGACGCCTCCACCTTTTTTCTGGATGGCCGTTTCCGGGAAACGGGCAACGAACGCGGGGTCCTGAAACACGAAGATGCGCGCGATACGATAGATCTTTTGCGTTCCAGCCTCTTCCAAGACGGCGTCGAGATTTCGTATCGTCGCGGTCTCCGGCGCGGTTGCCTTGAGCGAAGCGCGCTCCGGAACGAAAGCGAGTCGCCCGTCGCTGTCTTTCAGATCGATAACGACCGCGTTCAACCGATTGCGTTTGAGATAGGAAAAAATGCTGGCGCGCTGCGTGGCAGACGCCGCCGTCGGTTCGCTCATGTAGACGCCGCGCACTTCCTTCGGCATCGGGATATGCCGCACGATCTGCATGGCGGGAGTTGGTGGCTGCGGCGGCGTGGACGTCGCGGCCGCGTCCATCATTGCCGCCCAATCGGGAGTCGGCGCGGTAAAATAGACCGCCAGCACGACCGCTGTCCCCGCAAACACAAACCAACCGAAGGCGTGGATCGGACGCCTCCAGCGTTCGTGCGGCGGTGGCAGCGGACGGGGCGTGTCGTGCATGTTACGGCGCGTACGGCGGTTGAGCGTCGAGGCGGGCAGTCAACGTAATGACATTGCCGTCGCGGTCGACCTTCATCGAGATTGCGTCGCCAACGTGCCGCGCCTGAATCGCCTTCGCAAGCGTCGTTTTGCCTTCGAGTTTTTTTCCGTTGACTTCCAAAATGATGTCGCCGTCTTGCAGTCCGGCCGCGGCGGCGGGACTCGACGGAAGCACGACAGCTTCGTTGACGACATCCGTTCCAACCAAGGCGCCGTAGCCGTAGGCGAGATGCTCTTCAAGCTGCAATTCGGGCGTGATCGGAAAATAACGCACGCCAAGGCGCGGCCGCGCAATCGCTCCGTATATGCGATACGAGTCAACAACCTTGCGGATCTCGGAAACCGGGATCGCGAATCCAAGGCCCTGCGCGTTCGATTCAACGGCCGTGTTCATACCAATGACATTGCCGTCGAGGTTCAAGAGCGGTCCACCGGAATTGCCGGAGTTGATCGCCGCGTCGGTTTGGAGCAGCTCTTCAAGA
>CAZKMF010000170.1:0-2673 GCA_964553975.1 uncultured Gammaproteobacteria bacterium
CCACTAGGCTCTCATACCGGCAAGAAAGGCTCCGAGTCGCCAAGGATGGGCGCCGAGGACAAGGCACCCCCGAAGCTGATCGACATTCCTTCCCTGCGCGTGCGCGTCAAGCAGCACAACCGCGAGATCGTTCTCCTCAACATCCCGAACTCCGAATCCGGAGTCGGGCTCGTCCTGCACCTCATCGGCACCTACCCCGATGGCTGGGGTATGACCCGCGAGGAGCAGCCCTACATCCGCTTCGGGGACATCATCCACGTGGAGTGTCCCAAGGAGGGATGGATCGATACGGCCGCGGCGCGGAACGAAGTTCCCGCGCCGCCCGGCAGCTATCGGCATATTCGGGTCCGCACGGGCAAGTGCCGTTCGGCGCCCAGGTCGTCGACGGCTTCCGTCAATTTCATCCACCCGAGCGCCCGGACGTCGCCGTCGCACGACCACAAGACGTCCGACCACCCTCAGCTCCCGCCCCCAGACGACGAACTCATCGGGATCGTGAACATCCCGGAGAGCGCGGTTGGGCACGGGATCATGAAAGAGATCTTCCACGAACAGTGCGGGGACGATCTCCGCGCCTACACGCTCTTCACCACCGACTTCGGCTGCCTGCCCGTCAAGGAGCTGGCCCGAGTCAACCTTCCGCCGCGCTGAACGGCGCTCCGCGATTCTCGCGGAGTTTTTCTTTTCTACGCCTTTTTCAATTTCTGTCCTTGCGGCGTGTCTTCGACGATCCAGCCTTTGGCGGCAATCTCGTCGCGCAAGCGGTCGGAATCAGCGAAGTTCTTATCTCTGCGGGCGCGTTCACGTTCGTTTTTTAAACGAACCACATCATCCGGCACAACATCCAATGACGCATTCAGATCAATTCCAAAGACACCACCTATCGTAGTTCGGATGAATGCCGCTACTGATGCTGCCGTTTCAGCACTCATAACACCGCCGTCCAGATCTCGATTTGCGGATTTTGCCACATCACGTACCACAGCAATCGCCTCTGACACATTTAAATCACTATCCATGGCCGCATCAAAAGCCTCTAATAAATCTGTGGCCGCAGGCACAGTGATGTCACCAGCAACCTGATTCAACCTTTGGAGGAGTTCCTGGAAATAGGTTAGAACGTTATCCGCCGTGATAAGACCGTCGAAAGTAAAGTTAAATTGCGTCCTGTAGTGTGCAGACAGCAGAAGGAGTCGCAAAGCTGCTGGTCGATGATCACCTGTTGTTAGGTGACCCAGGGTGTAAAAATTCCCTTTCGATTTCGACATCTTCTCACCGTCCACGAGCAAGTACGTAACATGCAGCCACTGTCTTGCGAAGGTGACGCCGTTCGCACCTTCGGATTGGGCAATTTCGCATTCATGATGCGGAAACTTCAAATCCTCGCCACCAATGTGAAGATCGATCGTGTCGCCAAGATATGCTTTCGCCATGGCCGAGCACTCGATATGCCAACCGGGGTATCCCTGAATTCCCTGCGGACCCTTCCATTGCATGACATGGTTGGGATTGTGGATCCAAAGCGCGAAATCGGCCGGATGACGTTTGTCTTGTTTCACTTCGACGCGTGCCCCGGCAACCAAGTTATCGACTGTATTACCGGAAAGCTTCCCGTATTCTGGAAAAGACGCAACGGAATAGTACACGTCGTTATTCGCGGTGACATACGCTTTGCCGTCCGCGATCAGTTTTTCGACGAGCGCGATCATCTGCGGGATGTGCTCCGTGGCGCGCGGGAATGTCGTGCCTTCTTTTTTGAAGTTCAATTTTTTCAGATCGCTGAAAAATGCCTCCTCGTAGTAACGAGCGATTTCCTCGGGCGTCTTTCCTTCCTTGGCGGCCGCGGCCTCCATTTTATCTTCACCAACATCTGCGTCGTTCAACATGTGACCGACGTCGGTGATATTCATCACGAGTTTCACCTCGCGGCCTTTGTGTTCCAAATACCGCCGAAAAAGATCGACGGTCAGAAACGTCCTAAGATTCCCAATATGCACGTAGTGATATACCGTCGGTCCGCAGGCGTAGATCGTCACCGGTCCGGTTTCCTGCTCGGGGAACGGTTTCAGCGCTTTCGTCAATGAATCGTAGAGGTTCAACATATCTGCTATAATCGTCTCAGCATTGTTCCATAACATTCGCATTATGCCAATGAATACCGAGCCGAAGCCAGCCGCCGCTCCGGCCATGGTTCCGAAAATCGGATCCAAAGCCATTGTCGGACTTGTCGGCCTGGCCGTCGGCCTGGTCGTCGGCTACGGCGCCGGCCGCGTCTCGACAGGAACGCCAATCAATCCCCTGACGGGAAAAGGCGGCAGTTACGACGAAGGCTACGCCGCCGCCAAGAAAAAAATGGCGGAACGAGGCCTCCTGCCGGCCGCGCCCGAAGAACTCAAGCAGTTCGCCGGCTCGATCGTGTCGGTTGCGGGCGGCTCGTTCGTCCTCGAAGGCGCATTGACCGTCGATCTACTCGAGACACCGAAAACCGAGCAACGCACGATTCTCACGACCGCCTCGACAAAAATCCTGACACGCGCCAAACGTACGTCGGAAGAACAGGCGCAGGCAGAAGCGGATTTCCAAAAGAAACTCCAAGCCGGCGAACCGGCGACGCCGCCGGATCCGTACAAGCTCGTGCCGTACGCCTCAGCCCTCAAAGTGGGAGACAAGGTT
>CAZKMF010000171.1:0-1627 GCA_964553975.1 uncultured Gammaproteobacteria bacterium
AGTCAAGCGATGTTTTGTTATTAGACAACAAAAAAGCCCGATCAAAATCGGGCCTTACGATGCTTCCTCGATGGAATGCGGTGCGCGTGCTTCTTCAAGCGGATTCGCCTGTGTCGCGAAAGCTTTGATTTGTCGCGCGGCACGATCGTTTTGTCTGTCGCAGAGTAGGCTGGAACCACCATGATGTGGAAGCAGTACTGGCGGCGCTCGGGGACGTAGACGATCTTGCCTGCGTCCTGAAGCGCGTTCAGTCTTCGTCGCCACCAAGCCTCTTCCTTCCGCGACATGCGGACGCGCGAAATATCCACGGTTGCGCCGGTCAGGTGGGAAGATTGCTTCCAGCCAGTGCCGCCGCAGATGGCGTTGCCGTTGGAACGGCAGAGCTTCTTCTGATACTCCCGTGTGCGGACGAGCGATGTGATCACGTAGCGCGTGCCGAACCGGTCGTGAGCATCACCGACCTCGCGATCGAGAAACGCCTTCGTCCACGGGCGCGCGTAGCGGTAGAGTCGCCGATGGTCGGGGTCCATCTCGCCGAGCGTTTCATCGATCACGTAGGCGTCGGTGCTCACGATTTCGACGAGGAGGCCCTTGTCGATGAATCCTTGGAGCTCCGACCGGTCCTCGAGACGGGTGAGATCGTGCCGGTCCGCTGCGGCATTCTGGCGTTTTTGCGCCCAACCGCGGGGGCGGGCGTCGACGTCGATGGACAGCGAGCCGAGAAATGCGAGGAGCACGAACAGGCAGATGATCTTCCTCATGACGGCACCTCGTAAAATAGAGTACACTACAAGCGAATATGTTCAAGAAGCTCCTCATCCTCGTTGCCGCCGCATCTTTCGCGCTCGCGCCGGCCGTTTTCGCCAAGGAAGCGTCACCGCTTACGGTGCGTGAAGTGCATCAAACGGTGCAAGGCGTCGACCGCGTCTTCTCTTTTACGATCGAGAATGCCTTGAGTCGAGAGGTAAACGTGCATGGGCGTGTCGTCGTTATCAATGTATACGACACATCGTTGCCGCTCACCCTGTCTGTTGAAAACGTACGCATTCCAGCCCGTGGCGCCTCGGACGTGATGGTGCGTTGGCACGACGCGCCGATTATTGGCCAGATTCGCGCTACCATCATATTAGACGAAGGAGGGGAGTCATCCCTCGTTGCCTCATACGTATTCTGGTTGCTGCCAAGTTTGAAAATTGTCTTGTCTCTGGCCGCCCTCTTCGTGCTTGTTCTGAGCGCCACGTTCTTTGTGTTTCGTTTTGTACGCAGAGCGCGCACCGGCAAGGCGACGGCGGAATTATCCGCCCATACCGAAAAGTTAAAAAAACAGACCGTTCGTTCGAATCTCCCTAAAACACGCGTGCCGGCCAATATGTTGGCGTATCTTGTCGAGCCGGACGACACAGTAATGACGCTCTCCGCGCGCTTCGACGTGACGTGGCAAGACCTCGTGCACGCCAACCACCTGACGCCTCCGTACGCGCTTCAGCCCGGCAAGACGCTTTTGATTCCGCGCCACCCTCTTAAAACCAAACCACAAGCACCGAAGGTTTGACGCCGCTCGCCGTGCAGCATATAGTTAGTTTATCTAACTATTCGAGTTGCACGCATGCCGTCAGCAAACCGACTC
>CAZKMF010000172.1:0-14339 GCA_964553975.1 uncultured Gammaproteobacteria bacterium
GTCGGCAAGGAGAACGATTGGATCGTGCTCTTGCTCAGTCGTGCGGGCGTCATGGTCGCCGCCGGCTCGGCGTGCAAGTCGGGTAGTCGCGAAGCCTCTTCGATCGTCAAAGCGCTTGGTCTTGATGATGCGCGGGCTAAATCCGTCGTGCGCGTGAGTTTCGGCTGGCGCACGAACGAAAAAGACGTCGACGTTTGCGTCGACGCCCTTTTGCGCGCGGTAGCGCGTTGATCACGGCGCCTTTGGAGCGTCGAAGGGGTTGGGGAGATCGGATGGGATATCGGGAAGATGTTTGCGCGCTTCGAGTCGGCCGATGGCCGTCTCGAATTTTTTTGGCTGCAGACCCGTCAAAAGATCAGGTGTTTCAGTCGACCGGACGTCGCCGATCAAGGGACCGCTGAAAGCGACGTAGACATACCCAAGAAAAACGATAAAGAGCGCGGCAACGGTGAGCATCGCGGCCGCGAAGAGGCGGCTGAGCGCGCGTGGAGAAAGCGGTGTGATCGTCATAGGAGGCTTTTTGGCGGCGCGACGATCGAACCATGCAGATCGATCGAAAGATTCGCTTGGCCGTCCGCGCCGCTACCTGGTCGCACGGCCGAAGAATCCACGATCATGAGCGGCGGCAGCTTTTCGATATCCGTCAGCATCTGCAGTGTGGCGCGGTACGGTCCTTCGATGATCAAGTCGAAATGTTCCTCAAACTCCGGGGCTTTACGGTCGGTCTCGTTTTTCGAGAGTTGCAAGCGTTCCGTCACGCCGTTCTTGCTGGCGAGCGCCTCGATGGCGGTGATGAATTGCAGTTCTTGCCCTACCGGGACGAACTGAGCCGAGAGCGTCTTCATCGTCTCCTTGGTTTCGGCGATTTTGGCGCGACTCGAAAGCAGGTGCTTGCGGTTGGCGTATTGCGCCTCGAGTTCGGTTTGCGCCAGCATGATTTTGGCTTTGAGGTCGCGCGCGGCGCGGAGCGTCGGCAAGAACAGGAAAAAGGCGTTCAGCGCCAGCGCGAGTACGCCGGCTCCGGTCATGAGTCCAACCGTCAGTTTGGCGTTGTGGAGTTTCATGGGGTCGGTTCGTACGCTTTTTTCATCGCCTCGACGTTCAGCGAGATCGCAAACTGGAAATTCACCTCAGTCTTTTGGAATAAGTTGGAAATGGGGGAGTCGAGTTTTTTGATGAACGCCGATTTTTTCAGCTCGGTCTCATAGGCGAGCAGGTCCTCGCGCCTCGCGGCAATGCCCGTCAGGTGCATCTCACCCGTGGCAATTTCGTAGTTGATGCTGGCGATGGCAATGCCGCTCGGCGTCCGTACCGCCAAATCCCGCATCAATGCAGACGGCGACACGGCCAGACGCTGCAGAGCGTCGACGCGGGCGATCTGGCGATCAAGCGCTTTGACTTCGTTGTTGACGGTGACGTACTCGGCGGTCAAGATCTGCCGTCCTTCGATTTGGCTGAGGTTTTTCGCGAGCTGGATTTTGATCAAGAGCAAGACGGTGGCGGCAAGCAGGGAAGCAGCGACGACCGAAATCATCAAACGTTCCAGCATCGCGTAGAGCACGCGTGCGCGAAGCGCTTCTTTTTGCGTTGGAGAAAGAAGATTCAGGCCGATCATACTTTTTTCTTTCCATTCGGATCGGGCAAAAGCTGGCGTAACGCCAATCCGACGGCCGTCGTGGAGCTTAAGATGATCTCCGGCGGCAAGGGTGTGCGGCCGGCTTCGATGTTGATCCAGGGATCAGCCTTGCGGACGGGCGTTTTGGTGAGTTCGGAGAGGAGCTCGTCCATGCGCGCCATGTTGGCGCCGCCACCGCACAAAATAATCTCGTCGAGCGCGCGGCCATTCGGGAAATGATCACGGTAAAATTCGACGGCATCGAGGATACGGTCGGCCATTTCGGTCATGAACGGTTCCATGATCTTCCACATCTTCGTGCCGCACTTGTGCGCGTCCACGCCGCATTGACGCTTGGTGCGTTCGGCTTCCTGCGTATCGACGGACAAGGCCTCGGCAATGCGCGACGTTACAACGTCGCCTGAGAGCGGAATACTGACGGTGAACTGGATCGTACCTCGATCGTAGACGATCAGGCTCGAGCGCGTCGCTCCGAAGTCGATGATGCCGATCGAGCGCTTGTCGTCTTCGCTTCGCGGTACGACGCTGCGCACAATGGCTTGCGCTTCGATTTCAAATGCGACGGGGATGAGCCCGGCGGCTTCAAGTACGGCCGAAAAACCGTCAACGACGTTTTTTGGCGCGGCACCGATCGTGACGCTCATGGGTTTGCCGGTTGCGATCGTTGCTGGATCTTCCAAGTGCTGCCAGTCGATATAGAGATCGTTGATCGGCGTCGGAATGTGCAATTCCGCCTCGGCAATGATGGCACGGGGGATATCTTCGGCTTTCTCCGGCTTTTTCACGCTGATGACCTTGATGAAGGTGCGCGTCTCCGGTAGCGAAACGATGGCACCGCGCACCGCGCGCCGACCGTACGCCTTTTTGATCAGGCTTTTGAGGCGCGCGACCACTTCATCCGGTTTTTTGAATTCACCGGCGACCACGAGGCCGTCAGGCAAACGTTCTTCGGAGTAGCGATGCAGACGCAGGGAGCGCCGATAGAACGGACCTTTGCGAATCTCGACCAATCTGAAAATCCGCTCGCTCACGTCGAGGCCTACGGCATTGCTGGTCGGATCGGGAAAAAGAATCATGGCGCGCTTTCGTAATCAGTATACCTGAAAGTCGCGTGCGCGCGCTATTGGCCGAACTGCGTCGTCAACGAATAGATCGGTGTAATGATGGCGAGCGCGATGCCGCCGACGGCACCGCCCAGGAAGATGATGAGAATAGGCTCGATGATCGAGGAAAGACTGCCCATGATTTGGTCAACCTGTTTTTCGAAGAATTCCGCGATTTCCTCAAGCATTTGGTCGACCGTACCGGCGCGTTCGCCGACCGCCGTCATCTGCACGACGAGCGGCGGGAACAATTTCGGCGATTGCTCCAAGACGTGAGAGATCGTTTCGCCTTTTTTGACGGCTTCGGCCATGGCGAGACAAGCGTCGTGATAGTAGATGTTGCGAACGATATCCGAAGTGATCGTTAAGCCCTGGACGATCGGAATGTCGGTGCGCAGGAGAGCGGAAAGTGTGCGCGTAAAACGCGCCAAGTTGATTTTTTGGATAATCGGTCCGATGATCGGCATGCTGAGCAAGATTTTGTGCCAGATGCGCTTGCCGAGCGGTCGTTTGGTCGCCCAGAGGAATGCCCAGACGAGGCCGACCGTGCCGATGATCAAAAACGGCCAGTCGTGTTTCATGATGTTCGTCGCGCCGATCAAGATACGCGTCGGCAGCGGCAACTCGACGTTCCCCATCTCTTCAAAGATTGAAAGAATTTGCGGCACGACGAAGATCATCATGCCGATGCCGATGAAGACCGTCGCTGTCAAGATGACGATCGGGTAGGTCATCGCGCCTTTGACCTTCGAGATGAGGTCGTAGTCCTTGCGCATCTGCACCGTCAGCTGCTCGAGCGTTTTTTCGAGCGTACCCGAGACTTCGCCGGCGGCGATCATGTTGATGAAAATCGGTTCGAACAGGTTCGTGAAGCGGCTGAGCGCCTGCGACAGGCTCTTGCCTTGTTCGACGTCGTTGTTGAGTTCCAAAATCACCGCCTTGAATCCCTTTTGTTCCGTCTGGAGCGCGAGCGTGCGCAGCGCTTCGGTCAGCGACAAGCCCGCTTTGATCATGACGCGCAGGTTTTCCGTGAAGAAAATCTTCTGAGGGAGTTTGACCTTCAGGAAGCGGCGACGCCAGCCGACGAGCGGGGATGATTTCGTGTCAGCCATGTTATTCCTTCGTCACGCGCATGATTTCTTCGAGCGACGTCACGCCTTTGATTGCTTTCGAAAAACCGTCTTCAACGATGCCAATCATGCCTTCTTGTTCCGCTTGCGCGATAATTTCGGCGTTGGACGCGTTTTTGGCGATCAGGTCTTGGAGCGGCTTGCTCACTTCCAGAACTTCATAAATGCCGACGCGGCCTTTATACCCTTCGTCGCCGCACTGTTTGCAACCGGCGCCGCGGTAGAAATCGACTTTGTCGAGCGTCATGCCTTTCTCAAGGAAGCCGTCGTGCTGCATTGCGGAGGTGACTTTCGGGATGTCGTACAGATCGGACAATTCCTTGAGTTGCGCCTTCGAAATTTTGTACGGTTGCTTGCACTCCTTGCACACCTTGCGGACGAGACGCTGCGCGATGATCATGTTGCAGGTGAAAGCGACCAGGAAGCGCGGCACGCCCATGTCGACGAGACGGGGGAGCGAGGTGACGGAGTCGTTGGTGTGCAGCGTCGCGAAGACCAAGTGGCCGGTCATGGCGGCGTTGGTGGCGATTTCAGCCGTCTCACCGTCGCGGATTTCGCCGACCATGATGATGTTCGGGTCTTGGCGGAGCAGCGTGCGCAGGCCGATTGCGAAGGTGAAACCGATTTTCGGGTTGACTTGCGATTGGTTCACGCCGTTCATGCGGTATTCGACCGGGTCTTCGATCGTCGAAATGTTGACGCCCGGCGTGTTGCGCAGCGACAAGATCGAATAGAGCGTCGTTGTTTTACCCGAACCGGTCGGTCCGGTCACGAAAATGATGCCGTGCGGCTTGGCGATGTTTCGTTTAACCGCTTCGAGATGCTTGTCGTTGAAGCCGAGTTGCTCGAGCGACAAGGCTTGCGCCGTTTCGGACAGTAAGCGCATAACGATCTTTTCGCCGTCCATGACAGGCAGCGTCGAAACGCGGACCGAGTATTTGTAACTGGGGCCGCTGATCTTCATGCGGCCGTCCTGCGGCAGGCGGTGTTCGTCGAGCTTCAAGTTCGAAAGCACCTTAATGCGCGCGACGATACCGGCCTGGGCGTTTTTCGGCAGCGTCATGACGTTGCGCAAAATGCCGTCAACGCGATAGCGCACGGCCAGGTCTTGCTCCGTCGGTTCGATGTGGATATCCGACGCGCCTTCGAACACGGCGTGTTCAAGGAGCGACTCGACGATGCGGACGACGGGTAGGTCTTGTGCCAGTTCGCGCAGCTTCTGTTGGTCCGTCTCATCGCCCACCGGCGTCGCCTTGGCGATGTCTTCAAACTCCGCCTTGAGCGAGCGCTTGTACTGCTTGATGATTTCACGCAGCGCTGTCGGTGTCGTGACGTGGACCTGCACGTCAAGGTTCGTTTTGTGTTTCAGGAATTCGATCGTCTGCAGGTCTTCGGGATCGAGCGTGGCGACTTTGAGCGTCGACGCGCCTTTGTCGAACGGCACGATTTCGTGCGTCGTTGCGATCGGTTCCGGTACAAGGTCGAGGAAGTCTTTGCGCACCTGTACGCCCTTGAGATCGACGAACGGTACCTTGAAATAATCCGCGATGATGCGGTAGAGCGTCTCCTCCGGCATCTTTTCGAGCAAGTGCTCTTCAAGACGCGTCTTTTTTTCTTTGGCGGCCGCGACGTGTTCTTTTATTTCCGGCAGTTTCAAGGTGCCGGTCGTGACCAGAATTTTCTGCAGCAAGGCGTCGCTATACATACCTCGACAGTATAGCGCATTTCGGGTACGCTTTACACGAGTATGTTTGCAGGATTGTTCGAACGCTACCGCCTGCATGCGCGCGAAGCGCGGTTTGTCCGCATCGCGCTGCTTTTGTCCTTGGGCTTGAATTTGTTGTCCTGGGCCTTGGCTCTTTGGTTTGTCGTGCCGCGCCTCAAGACAAGTCCGTTTTTCGCCCTCCATTATACGGTGTACTTCGGCGTCGACCGCATCGGTCCGCCGTGGGGACTCCTGCGCATGCCGCTTCTAGGCCTCGGACTCCTCATCGTGAACGTCATCGTCACGGCGCGTATGTATCGTTCGGAGCGGTTGGCGGGCGCGTTTTTTATGGCGCTGACCCTGCTGCTCGAGGCGCTCGTGCTCACGCTCACGTTCCTTTCGATCCTGTTGAACCTTTGATATGCATTCCGCCATCTCGATTCTCGTCGTCGCGTCCTTGGCATTCATTTGCGCCATGCTGGCGACGCCCGCCGTCACGAAGCTGCTGACCTTTTTGAAACTCGGCAAACAAATCCGCAGCGAAGCCAGCGCTCCGATTTTTTCGAAACTGCACGCGGCGAAAAGCGGCACGCCGACCATGGGCGGCATTTTGATTTGGGGGTCCGTGCTGGTGCTCGCCTTCGCGTCGTCCTTGGCCGCCAACATCTTCCGTACCGAACCGTGGATTTCTTTCAACTTCCTCTCCCGCCGCGAAACGCTGTTGCCACTCGCCGCGCTTTTCTTTTCCGCGATCGTCGGATTGGTCGACGACTATCTGAACGTCAGGAAAATCGGCGCGCACGGCGGCGGTCTTAAGGTGTGGCATCGCCTGCTTTCATACTCTGTCATTGCCATCGTTGCGGCCTGGTGGTTCTACTTCCGTCTTGAATGGGACGTGCTGCGCGTGCCGTTCGTCGGCATTGTGCACGTCGGCGCCTGGATGCTGCCAATCTTCATCTTCATTATCATCGCCACCGCTTTTTCGGAGAATGAAACGGATGGTCTCGACGGACTCGCTGCCGGCACGCTCCTGACCGCTTTTACGACGTACGGCGCGATCGCGTTTTTTCAAGACAAGCATGACCTGGCGGCGTTCTGCGGCGCGATCGTCGGCGCGCTCTTGGCTTTTCTGTGGTTCAACATCAATCCCGCGCGGTTCTTCATGGGGGACACGGGCGCAATGTCACTCGGCGTCACGCTCGGTATCGTTGCCATGCTGACGAACAGTCTCTTGCTGTTGCCGATCATCGGCCTTGTGTTCGTCATCGAGTCCCTCTCCGTTATTGTGCAGGTTGCGTCCAAAAAAATTCGCAAGAAAAAAGTATTCCTCTCGGCGCCCATTCATCATCACTTTGAAGCCAAGGGTTGGTCGGAGCCGACGATCGTCATGCGCTTTTGGGTGATCGCGGCTGTTTCCGGCGTGCTGGGACTTATTATTTCGCTTCTGGACCGCTAAGCCGCGGCTGCGACGCTATGCGACGCCATCCGCCGGATTACGCCCTGCTCGCGATCGTTGCCGGATTACTCGTGTTCGGTTTGGTCATGCTGACCTCCGCCACGGGACCGACGGGCTTTCAAAAATTCGGGGACAGTTATTACTTTTTCAAACGGCAGCTCTTTTTCGGTGTTATTCCTGGCATCGTGCTCCTGCTCGCGTGTCTGAGGATTCCGGTCGAACGGCTTAAGACATTGGCTCCGTTCATGTTACCCGTCGCGGCAGCGCTCTTGTCTCTCGGGTTCATTCCCGGTTTACGCGCCGAGTACGGTTCCGGTTCGTGGGTGAACGTCTTCGGCGTTTCGTTGCAACCGTCCGAACTCGCCAAGTTGTGTCTCATCCTCTATTTCGCCTGGTGGTTCGCGAAACGCGACGAAGAATCCATCAAAGGTTTTTGGACGGGGTTTTTACCGTTCTCGATTTCCGTCGGTTTCGTCGTGACGCTCATGATGCTGCAGTCCGATCTTGGTACGACGTCGGTGATCGTGGCGTTTCTTTTTACGATGTACATCGCTGCCGGAGCGCCGCTCAAGCATCTCGGGATTCTGCTCGCCGCCGGCTTCGCCATGTTCCTCGTCTTCATTAAGATCGCGCCGTATCGCGCCGCTCGCCTCGAAATTTTCCTGCGCCCCGATCTTGATCCGCAGGGCGTCGGTTATCACATCAACCAGGCGCGCCTTGCGATCGGCTCCGGCGGCTGGTTCGGTCTCGGTCTCGGCAAGTCGCGGCAGAAGTTCCAGTATCTTCCTGAAGTCGCGGGTGATTCGATTTTCGCGATCATTTCCGAGGAACTTGGCTTCATCGTTTCGGCGCTCGTCATCTTGGCCTATCTCGCGTTCGTTCGGTATGGACTTCGCGTTGCTGAGCGTGCGTCCGATCCGTTCGCGCGCTACGCCGCGATCGGCATCACGGCTTGGATTGGTTTTCAGGCCGTCCTCAACATCTCAGCGATGGTCGGCCTCATGCCGCTTACCGGCGTACCGTTGCCGCTGATTAGCCACGGCGGTTCGGCGATGCTCGCGAACTTGATGGCCGTCGGCGTCTTGGCGAGTATCTCGCGAGAGGGTAAAGTTGCGCGCGTACACTGATATGAAGATTCTCTTCGCCGGTGGCGGCACGCTCGGTCCCGTCACGCCGCTGCTCGCTGTTATTGATGAGCTTGAACGCCTTCAACCGAATGTTGAATGCGTCTTTGTCGGTACGCCGACGGGTCCGGAGCGCCGCCTCGTTGAAGAAGCGGGGATTCGTTTCATCGCGCTCGACGCGCCGAAACTGCGCCGGTACCTCGACGTGCGGACGCTGCTCGCGCCGTTTTCGTTCTTAGGAGCGCTTTGGCGAGCGGATCGGCTGCTCGCGGCGGAAAAGCCGCGCGTCGTCGTTGGCGCCGGCGGGTACGTGCAAGTGCCGATCGGCCTGGCCGCGAAACTCCGCGGTGTAAAAATCTTGATTCATCAGCAAGACGTCGTGCCGACGCTCAGTAATCAACTGCTCGCGCCGATTGTCGACGTAATCACGGCCGTATTCGACGTTTCATTGAAAAGTTTTCCCAAACGAAAGACGAGCGTCATTGGCAACCCCGTGCGGCGCTTGATCGAAGAAGGAGATCGCGCGACCGGACTTCGGAAACTGGATTTCTCGGACGAGCGGCCGCTCATTCTGGCGCTCGGCGGCGGCACTGGTTCCGCGTTCTTGAACGGCAAGATCGCCGCCGCGCTGCCGCAGCTGACCGGTTTTGCGAACGTGGCGCATCTGACCGGATTCGAAAAAGCCGCGCCGCTTCCGCCGATCGAACATCCCGAGCGGTATCGGCGTATCGAGTTCATCGGCGCGGATATCGCGCATGTGCTCGCCGCCGCGGACGTCGTCGTCTGCCGCGCGGGCATGGGCACGCTGACGGAACTCGCCGCGCTCAAAAAACCGGTCGTGCTCGTACCGATCGCCGATTCGCATCAAGAGAAAAACGCGGAGGCGGTGGTGGAGCACGGCGGCGCGAGAATGTTCCGCGAGCGCGACCTTTCTCCGGAGGCTCTAACCGACGCGCTGCGCGATCTTCTCAAGAAACCGGACGACGCTCGCAGACTCGGGTCCGCGCTCCAGGCGCTCTTCCGTCCCGACGCGCGCGCGGTACTGGCGGAAAAAATTCTTTCTTTGCTATCATAGCTGTCTATGAAATTCCCTCGCGTTCTTCTCGCGTCCGCGGCGTTTCTCTTGATCGGCGCCGGCTGTCAGTCACCCTCCGCCCCGCAGCCTGCTTCAAAAACGCCTGACGAATTTTCCGGTTCGCTGACCGTACCGACCGCGCCCAGCCAACCGGCCCCGAGCGCGACGCCTAATCCGACACCTAAACCCACAGCTATGGAAAAGCAATGGAGTTTCCCCGGCGTTCTGCCTGAAAACCAGATCCAGAACCGTCAGATTCGCATGCAGACCACGAAAGGCGAGATCGTGTTTGAACTGTTCGATAAGGAGGCGCCGAAAACGGTTTCCAACTTCGTCTATCTGACGAAAGGTGGTTTCTACGACGGGTTGACATTCCACCGCGTCGTGCCCGGTTTCGTTATCCAAGGTGGCGATCCGAACGGCACGGGTACGGGCGGCCCCGGATATCGTTTCGAAGACGAACCGGTCAAGCGCGCCTACGATCGCGGCATCGTCGCCATGGCCAACGCCGGTCCGAACACGAACGGCAGCCAGTTCTTCATCATGCTTCAGGACACGCCGCTTGATCCGCTCTACACCGTCTTCGGCAAAGTGACGAAAGGTATGGATGTCGTCGACCAGATCCGCGTCGGCGACGTGATGTCGAGCGTCATCGTCGAAGCGCGCGCCAAATAAAAAAGCCGCTGTCAGAGCGACAGCAGCAGGATGACGGCTCCGGCCGTCATGATGAATGTCCCGAGGAGCCGCGCAGCGATGTGCGGCTCTTTGAAGAACAGCCATCCCCAGAGCGCGCTGAGCGGAGCCGAGAAGCGGCGAAGGGCGATGACGTAGGTCGCGGGAGCGGAGAGGAGCGCGGTCATTTGCAGCATCGAACCGCTGCCGGAGAGGATGCCGAGCGCTCCGAGACGCCAGGCGCCGCGAATGGACGTATTGTCCCGCGCGGACTGTCGCCAGAGCAGTGGCGTCAGCAGGATCGCGATGCCGCCGTGCAGCGTGACGGAGTACCAGAGCGGGTCGTAGGCGGCGACGGCGAGCTTGTCGAGTGGCGCGGTGACCGCCCAAATCACGACAACGATCAACATCATCCGCGGTCCTGCCTCGCGCCAGACGTTCTTGAACGGGCCGAGCAAGCCGTGCGTGCGCAGGACCGGCAGGTTCAGCACGTAGAGGCCGATCGCGATCACGCCGACGCCGCACATGCCGAGCAGCGGCACGGCGCGTCCGGTCATGAGCGGTTCGCTCGCGAGTAGGAAGACGGGGGAGAGCGCGGTGATCGGTATCGTCAACGAAAGATCGTGACGAAGCGCTCGTACGTACAGGAGCGACGTTCCCGTGTTGAGCGCGATGCTTAGGGCGGCGGGAATCCAGAAACGCGCGGTGACCGGCGCGTGCGGTAGGGTGCCGCGCCAGCAAAGAGCGAAAGCGGAGATGAAGAGCGCGGCGGCGATGCGTTGCCACCAGGCGATCATGAACGTCGACCACCGGTGGCCGATCGAATGCGAAGCGGCGCTGTAGCACGACTCGAAGGCCGCGCTTCCCAAACCTTGTGCGACCCACATGTCTGACTCCTTGTCGGTGCGCGCCTACCCTAGCTGAAAAAAGTCGTTGGTGTAAAGTGAAGGCCGTATGTCGCAGACGCTCCCGCACCTGACGCCCGAGGCGTTTTACAAGCACGCGAAATGCCCCAACTGGCTGTATTGGGATCTGTTTGGCGATCCGGCGAAAAAGGGAGAAGTGCCGGCGATGCTTCAGCGCCTGCGCGAAGACGGCGTGCTGCACGAGAAACACGTCATCGAAACGCTGGGTGATTTCGAGGAAGTGCCGAGCGATGGGGATGCAGACGCACTCTTCGAGACGACGCGGGCGCTCATGCGGAAAGGCGTTGAGAAGATATATCAAGGCACGCTTAAAGACGGCGAATGGGTCGGGCGTCCGGATCTCTTGATCCGCGTCGCTGGAGCATCGGATTTCGGCGACTGGATGTACGAGGCCGTCGACATCAAATCCTCACGCCAGCTGAACGACGTGCATCAGATGCAGCTGACGTTCTACGCGCTGCTCCTCAAAAAAATCCAGGGCGCGAAGCCGGAAGAAGGAAAAATCATCAACGTCGATCGCGAGTGGCTGTCGTTTCCGATCGAGGAGGCTGAGGAAATGTTTTTCGACGCGCTCGACAAGATTCTGGCGATCCGCGCCGGCGAAAAACCGGAAGTTCTGTTCGCGTCTTCTTGCAAAGATTCGCCGTGGTACGCGGAGTGCAAACGTGAGGCGGAGGAGAAAGATGATATCGGCTTGCTCTACAAAATCTACAAGAGCGAATACCGCCGCTTGCGCGAGGCGGGCTTCGCTACCGTCGCTGGTTTCGCCGCGGCCGATCTCAAAACGATTTTCGACCGCGTGACCGGCATTTCCGACCATCGACTCGAACGCTTGCATTTGCAGGCGCAGGCGCTGCACGAAAAGAAAATCATCCGTCTTGAAGATCCAGGGCTGCCGCCCGTGCAGACAGAATTGTTTTTCGACATCGAAGGCGATCCGATGATTGGCGTGGAGTACATGCACGGCTTGCTCGTGCGCGAGAACGGCGTCGATCGGTACGAAGTCTTCACTGCCGAGAAACCCGAGGACGAAGGCAAGGCTTGGCTCGCGTTTTGCGATTTTATGGAACGGTACGAGGGCGCGCCGATTTACCACTACGGCTGGTACGAGCTCGATGCCATCAAACGGCTCAGCGCTAAGTACGGAATTTCGCACAAAGCCGCTGCGGCGCTCGATCGCGCCAACATGATCGACCTGAATCGCGTCGTGCAGCACGCCGCTATATTCCCTCTGTACTTCTACTCGCTCAAAGACGTCGCTCGGCATCTCGGTTTCAATTGGCGCGCGTCCGACGCGTCCGGCGCTAACTCCGTACTCTGGTTTCAAGAGTGGTGCGAAAAAGGCAATCGCGCGCTCCTGCAAAAAATTACCGACTACAACGAAGACGACGTACGAGCCACGGCGCACCTGAAAGACTGGCTTGTTTCTGGAAAATGAAAAACCGCGCGGGGAGGGCGCGGTTGCGTTCAGTTCACGTTGATCGGCAAATCGCTGCGCTTCTGCCAGAGGTCGAAGTAGCTCTCGGAGAGGTACGGCCCGAGCAGGCCGAGCTTCCGAAGGGCTGACGTCAGCGTGTCAGCCGGCACTTCCTTCAAGGCACTGACCTCGATGAAGTTGCCGAGCCCGATGATCGAGTCCCTGGCGACGAGCAAGTCGTCGGCGTGGAAGAGCGTGCGCAGCTTCCTGAACTCGGCGATGACGCGGTAGTCGTCCTTGAACCAGGCTTCGGTGCCGGGCTCGAGCTCGATCGATTGCGTCACGGCGCGCGTGCCGATTCCTGGGATCGAAGAAATGAGCGGACCCTTGTAGGTCAGGAACAGCGCGCCGTTCTCCTCCCGCAAGCGGAGAAGTTCGCCGTCCGTCGCCTCGTTCTTGGGCGCGAGGAACACGTCGTTCTGCTTCAGCACGGCACCGAGGCGACGACCCCGCAAGCGCTGGAAGACGTCGTCGTCGCTGACGTAGCCGATCGTCTTGCTCTGGCACTGGATCCCGCCGGCGCGCGTGGCTTCGCTCGCAGCGTCGTAGCGCGACTCGACGATCACGTTGGCGAAGGCGGCAGTCGGTGCGATGAACTCGCTCTGCGCCGGCCAGACGGTCTCGAAGTACTGCCTGAGCACGTCGCGCGAGCTCTGCTTCGTGCGGCCGAGCGGTCCCGCGTCGCGGAAGAGCCGGCGCATGAGCGCGCTGTGCACCCCCGTCTCGATGAAGACGCTGAAGTCGACGTGCGGGCGGATCTGCGGTTGGAGGCCGAACAGGCCGTCGACGACGACGATCGGCTCCACCTTGAACCACTCCGTTCCGGTCCGTTCGCCCGCGGCGAAATCGTAGCGCGGAACCTTGAGACGCTTCCCGACGCGCATCTCCGCCAGGTGCGCGGCTGCGAGCTCGAGCTCGACCGCGCCGGGGTGATCGAAGTGCGGAACGCCGCGCGTCCGCATCTCCTTCTGTCCGCGGTAGTAGTCGTCGAGAGCGAGGATCGCGATCTCGTTGCGACCGTTCTCGGGCTTGCGCATCTCGCGGCGCAGCTCGTCGATCAGGTACCCCTTGCCAGAAGCCGACGCGCCGACGACCGCCACGATGACGGGCTCGGACGCGGGGAGCGCCGCACGGCGCTCCAGGATGGAAGCGATCAGGTTCGGTACGGCGTAGGCGCGACTCAGTCGTGGCATGCGAAACCCCTTTCGTACGGTTAAAGGAACGGCGAAAGCATGCCTAAAAATGCTATCCTCGTCAACCCTGCAGTTATTTCAGCGTAAAGACGTTTTCGTTCGAAAAAAATTCTTCCGTTCCGACGCTGGCGCGGGCGCGCACGCGGTATGCCCCGGCGGCGCCTTGGAACATGCCGGTCCAATAGCCGCCAGACGCGGCCTCCGCGCCGAGGACGAGCGTTTCGCTTTCGTCCGGCGCCGTGACGATGAAGACGAGTGCGTTCGGTTCCGCATTTTTCACGCGAGCGGCGAGCGGAACGACTTCGTTCCACGACGCCGTGGTTGGATCAGGCGAGCTCAACTCAACGAGCGGCTCGGAGGGGTCAGCAGGTGCGGCCGCGTGGGCGGTTTCCGTAAGCGTGAACGTGCGCTCTTCTTTGAAGGCAACGACACGGCCGTCGTTCAGTGAGGCGCGCACTTTCGCGACGTACTCGCCAGGCTCGGCCGATACGAGTGCGCTCCATTCGCCGGTCGTTCCTGGTGCGGCAGAAAGCATTTGCAACGTTTCTCCAGACAGCGACGTGATTTCAAAAATCATCGCGACGGCCGTCGCGCTTTCGAGGCGCACGGCAATCGTGAGTGATCCAGAGGCAGTGGCCCCGTTCTGCGGGAAAAGGAAAGCAAGCGGAGGAGTCGCGGGTTCCGTCGGCGTGCTGACGGGCGCTTCGACGGGGGAGACGACGGTTTGCTCCGCAACGTTCGTCGCGTCTTGCGCCGGCGCCGTCATGATTGTCACGACGGTTGGAGTCGATGTTTGCGCTGACGGCGGCGGCGTGTGCGCGGCGACCGTTTCTGCAAGCGCG